>JAYRNL010000117.1:0-3019 GCA_041912235.1 Cyclobacteriaceae bacterium | reverse complement strand
GCTCCAGCTCACGGTTTGCGAATTCCAGTTGGCGCGACAGGTGATCCACTTCTGCTGTTGTCTCGGCATTGAAGGCTTGCGTCTGAGGATCATACTCTTCCTCATTGATCTTTCCTTCGTTCACCAGTCGCTGGCGAATGCCTTCCTGGAAATCATGAATCACTGTTTCATGTTGCCGGATGGCGGCTTCCAGGATTTGTCGTTTATCTCGGGTATCTCCCATACGTCATATCATCTGGCAACAAGGTCGTCGTAAGGACCCCCCAACCGGATGACGCCCATTAGCAGGCAGCCTGATTTTGGTCACGCCCCTGTTTATTGCTATTCTCGACCTTTAACAGTGTGAAAAAGATTCTCTGCCCTACTGATTTTACCGGGGTGGCGGAAAATGCCGTCACGTACGCGGCGAAACTGGCGCAAAAAGGAGGCTATCACCTGGACCTGATTAACGTACAGTCGCTTGCCGAACGGACTCCGGAAGAGGCCCTGCTGGGCGAGCAGATTAATGCGCAACTGGCCTATGACCGGCTGGAGGATTTCAGCCGGGAGATCAGCCGGGTCTTTCACATCTCATGCAATGCCCGGGTCACCACCAGTGTCACGGCGCTTTCAACGGTCCTCGAACGTGAATCGTCGGGGTACGAACTCGTCGTGATGGGCACCCACGCGGGCACCCGGCCATCCGACTACTTCCTGGGAAGTCATTCCTACCGGCTGGCCAAGCATTCGTCGGTGCCCGTACTGGTTGTCCCTGAAGGATGTGGATACTCCGACATCCAACGTGCGGCCTTCGCTTACGATTACTGGCGGAATGACCAACTGCCGCACCGGCAACTTGTTCAGGTGCTGAAGCCCCAGGGTACACAGTTGACCATTCTCGATGTGCTTGAGAAATCGGTGAGCCTGCGCGCCGAGGAAGAGATGAAAGGAGACCAGGAGATGATCCGGGATAGCTTTGGAAGCGAAATCACCATACGGTTTGACACGCTCCACACGGATCATATCGCGGAAGCCCTGGACCAGTACATCAAAGAAAAGGAGATCGACCTGCTGATTTTATGTACCCAACACCAGTCCTTCATTGACCGCCTCCTGCACAAGAGTGTGATCAAAGAAATGAGCCGCATCGCCACCTATCCGATGCTCATCATTCACACCTGATTTCCCGGACCAAAAAAGCTCATTTCAGGGCCACTGGCGCATTTTCCTGATGACGAAAGTCACGGTACCCGTTGACCCAACTCATCCCAATCCGCCGCTTTCCGGGATACCTTGTAGGCAACAAATCATCAGCGTCAATGCGCTGATTACCTCGTATGAAAAAGATCCTTGTTCCTTGCGACTTCTCTGCCTGTGCCGTGGAGGCTTACCAATTTGCCCGCTCGATAGCTGCCAAATCAAAGGGAGAAATTCATGTGCTGAAAGCCATCGACCTGCCCGTGATGATGGTGGCCGGGTTCGATGTGCAACCTTACGTGTATGACCCCAACCTGATCCGCGACCTGGAAAAGGATGCGCGTGAAAAGTTCGACAAGATGCAGGAACGATTCGGAAAGGACTCCCTGCCCGTGACCTTCCATGTGAATTACGAACAGCCCGCCGTAGCGATCCGCAAGTTCATTGAAAAGAACGGCATCGATCTCGTCGTCATGGGTACCAAAGGCTCCAGCGGTTTAAATGAATACCTCATCGGCTCGAATACCGAGAAAGTGGTTCGTTGGTCAAAGGTTCCCGTCTTTGCCGTTCACACAGCCGTGGATCTCACCTCCATCAAAAAGATCGTCTTCCCGACCACTCTTGACCTGGCCCAGGTAGGACTCATCGAACAAATCAAAGAACTACAAGCCTTCTTCGGGGCCTCGCTGGAAATTCTCTGGATCAATACACCCATGAATTTCAAGGCCGATATGGAGAGCAAAGCGCTGCTGGAGCAATACGCCAAACATTACCAGCTTCAGAACTATCGCGCCCATGTTCGCAACGACACCGTGGCCGAGGATGCCATCGCGCACTTTGTCAAGGAGATTAACGGCGACATGATCGCCATGGCCACACACGGGCGGAAAGGACTCGCCCATGCGCTGGTGGGAAGCGTAACGGAAAGCGTTGTCAACCACATTCGTTGCCCGATCTGGAGCTACAACCTCCACTAGTTCCGGCAGCCTCAGTTCAAACAGCCGTGTATGAAACTCTCGGACTGGCCCACGCTGCAAGATATGTACCGGCAATTCAGCCGGTTCCTGGATGAACTTGGCGACCTCAGCCGTTTCACCGCAAGGTTCTTTCGCGAACTACTCAAACGCAGGCCAGAACTGGAGGAATTCATACGCCAATGCTTCTGGGTTGGATATAAGTCCCTGCCCCTTGTGGGCATCACAGCCTTCATTATGGGATTGGTGCTCACCATCCAATCACGCCCCACGTTGGTTGAGTTCGGCGCAGAATCGCTGCTGCCAGCCATGGTCGCCGTGTCCCTGGTGAGAGAGATTTCGCCCGTCATTACGGCACTGATTTGCGCCGGCAAGGTGGGCTCCGGCATGGGCGCCGAACTCGGATCCATGGTAGTCACCGAACAGATCGACGCCATGGAAGTGTCAGGAACCAATCCGTTCAAATACCTCATCGTTACCCGCGTGCTGGCGACGACGCTGATGCTTCCCATCCTCGCCAACTTATCCAATGCGATCTCCATCTTCGGTGGATATCTTGGTGTCAATATTCGCGGGTCAGTGAGCTGGCACCTGTACTGGACACAGGTATTTGACGCACTCAGCTACAGCGACCTTGTGCCCGCACTCATCAAGACATTCTTCTTTGGTTTTGCCATTGGGTTGATTGGTTGCTACAAAGGCTACAATACCAGCAAAGGCACTGAAGGCGTGGGCCGTGCTGCGAACTCCGCTGTGGTCATCGCCTCCCTCCTGGTGTTTATCATTGACCTTATCGCTGTTCAACTCACCGACATCCTGGGATTCACGTAAGCCATGACTACCACTGCCGACAGGACCGTACTGGAAAT
>JAYRNL010000116.1:0-4393 GCA_041912235.1 Cyclobacteriaceae bacterium | reverse complement strand
TGAGAAGTTGAAATTTTCCACACCATCCCACCAGCCCTTGGACCGGGCAAAGTCAATGGCCCCTTTACTCAGGCGATCAGCGCTGGTGAGACTGAGTCGGTTTGAAATGGAACCAATATCGCGGACCCTTGTCGCCGCCCATGCAGTTCCTGCCGTTTCCACGATCCATCCTTCACGCGGGTCGGCGATGATGAAGCTGTTATGATAAAAGAAGTTCCTGTCGCGGTAGCCTCCGCACGCATCCTGGGTCCACCGCTCCAACAATTCCGTTAGGGTGTCTACTGCCTGCGTCGCTGACCGACTTCGCTCGAGCGCAAGTCGAAGCATATCCATACCCGTGAGACCTTGGTTGCGTTTGGGGTGGCTGACTTTGGTGAATACCGCTTCATTGCCAATGGCTACGCCAAACTCATTTACACCCATCTCGGCGCCCCACATCTGAAAGGGCTTGGAAAGAATACATTCATAAGTTTCAGAAACCTGTGGGATTTCTATGAAGGTGCATCTGACCTTCGACTCGTGGGTTTGTACCCGGCCGTAATGAACGATCGCTTGTGCTTCGTCGGGTTCACGATCGGAATTCTTGGCCAGGAGGGTATGATGCTCCCGCGTTACCGGGGCTAAGGCGATAAACGTGTCGCACATGATCTAAAAGCAAAGGTTCCAAATCCCGCCTTTGTCGGAAGGCGTCACGGGGAGCAGTTTTCCATCCATAACAAAGAACGGTTGACCGTCTGTGCCCAGGTCCCACAGGTTTCCCCGCAGAAAGACGTTCACCCCGACGCGAGCACCCGATGCGCGTATCCGGCCAGGAAGCGCATGGGATACCCAGGCTTCCTGCTCTGTCATATTTCCAATCTGCGTAGGATCAACATCATCCGGCATGACGCCGCCATCATAACCACCCCATGGGCGCTTCAAGGCACGGTCTCCGGCCAGGTAGGAATTGACCAGAACCACCTCGGCGCCCAGGGAAGCAATTCGTTCGTAGGAGGAGGGATACCAGGAATCGGCACAAACGAGCAAGGCTGTTCGGCCGACGGGTAGTTCATAGACGGACAATTCTTCGATCGGGCAGGCCTTGACGAAAGGCAACTCGGAACTTATCGGAAATGACTTGCGCACAATCTGGCCATCGATGGCGCCAATCGGGTGGAAGATGAAGGTGGTGTTGTACAACGGGCTCTCAAGATCCGCGAGGATGGTATTGTTTTCAACCTTTGGCCCGGGCAGCACGATGGAGCCTGCGTTGATTGTCACTCCGTATTCCCTGGCAAGCCGGATGAACGTGGACCCATACAAATCAGCCATGGAACGGGCCTTCATGCGGAAGATGGCCGCGGCCATGCGATCGCTTTCTCCGTAGCTGTTGAAGACCTGGCGCAGCAACTTTAACGGATTGCTGGCCACGATCAAGGCCATGGCTCCCGTCACCGTTTTTGCGTTGGCCACACCTTCCTTTTCATTTGCAATCACCAGCCAGGTTCCTAGGTACTCTGGCAGCAAGACTACCGTATTGCCCCGGAAATACCCTTCACTCCGTGCCTTCTCGAAATAGGAGCGCATCTTTTCATAGAAGTGGCGGCCTGTCAGGTAGTCCGCAGGCACCATATAGGGCTGAATGCCCACAACATTGCGGCCGCATAAAGAGTCCGAGGTCACGGCTTCAGTTACCTCAATGCCCGGCTCGGTAGCGTGCCACTCCGGCGACCGGTCGTAGTAACCCCAGATGCTCCAGATTATCACCAGGACCGCAAGAAGGGTAGTCCATTTATTCTTCATAGCCTCTGACCCATAGCCTCGCGGGCCGCGCGCTCCCCCGACCGCACAGCGCCTTCAATGTAGCCATACCAGACATCCGATGTTTCCGTTCCAGCCCAGAAGATATTACCCACAGGAGAGGCAAGCTCCGACTGAAAATTAGTCCAGGCTCCTGTAGGATATAGACCTGCATAACATCCTCTGGACCAAGCTTCTGTGGCCCAACTATGGTCAATATACTTTAATGGCTTTGCAGCAGATTCACCAAAGTATTTGGTGAACTGTTCGAGGGCAATAACCTGACGCTCGGTTTCGGGTTTAGCGAAGTAATCCCGGGCCCGGTCCGCAATGCAAAAGGCCAGGAGCGTGCCGAATCTGCCGTCGCCGGGAGAGGAGTCGAACAGGGTTTGAAAGGGTCCCTGCTCATCGGCAACTACCTGGCCGCTATAGCCCTGGTCACGCCAGAAGGGCCTGTCGTAAATGGCGATGACCTTGCCGACAATCCCCATGGATATTTTGTCCAACAGTTGCGTCTTCCGAAGGGGAAGTTCAGGCTCAAAGTGTATGTTCCGAACCAGCACGGGAGGTATGGCCAAGATGACCGAACGGGACGTGATGGCAAATCCATCACCCTCAATTCGTAGATGATCGCCATCGTGAATGATGCTTGATACCACGTGATTATACCTAATCTGTTCGATAAAAGGTTCTGCTATCTTCTCGGCGAGCAGTTGCATTCCTCCCTTGATCCGGTGCTGTTGGGCGCCGTTGTCGATACTGAGCAGACAGTTCAGCGATGTTCCTGACCGGATGTAGAACAGTGCATGGAGTAGGGAGACTTCGTTCAGCTCGCACGCATAGACGGTCTCCAGTCCGGCTCTCACCACCTTGTAGCACGACTTGGTAAAGCAGAGTCGACGAACAAAGGCCTCTAGCGTAACGCTATCCCAAACCTTTGCCTTGGGTGCCGTCCACGGCGCCTCTACCGGAATGGTCCTGGCCATGCCTTCCAGTCTTCGCAGGACGAAGTCGACATTAATCAGGGAGAGTACGTCCATTTTGGGTATCAACCCCGTGTAGGTGCGGATCCGTTGATTCAGGTCGAGGATGTTCCTGCCTTCATTATAAGTAGCATACCACTCTACACCGTGTTCCTTGGCCAATTCATACATCCTGTCCTGCGTGGGGCCGATCCATTGGCCTCCCAGGTCAGCGTAGTGGCCGTCAGCAAAGCGCTTGGTGAAGGTTCTTCCGCCCAATCGGTCCCTGGCCTCCAGCACGACAAAGCTTTTCCCATGACGGTGAAGGCTTAGCGCGGCGGCAAGGCCGGAGAATCCGGCGCCGATGATGACTGTGTCTGTTTGTGGTTGCAAGGAGTTGCTCAAGCGCACACAAGTTAAGGAGATGGAGCTTGAAGTCAGAATCTTTTAGGACTTGAACAGCAATCAAATCGACTGATCTTAATTCTGCGACCCTTCACCCTCATAAAACTCTTGCAGGGCTCCGAAGTAACTGGAGTTCCAGCCGTCCACGATGTCTTCGTAGGCTTCGTCAGGTATGTTGGTGTGCCGGAGTTCGACGGAGGTTCCGTCGAAGGAAGGGTGTAGTTTCAGCGTAACGATCGAGGCCTCTGGCTGCTCGCCGAAGTACCACTGCTGGACGATCTTCTTTCCGCTTTCAAACTCGAGGTTCTTGCCGACAATGCTTCCGTCCCACATGGAAAACTCTGAGCCCGGCTCAGTGGACATCTCGGCAGGCTCTCCCGTCCATAACTGAATGGTGACGGGATTGGTCAGCGCAAGGTAGACCGTTTCCGGCTGCACGGGGAGGGTGTAGTACTTCTTGAAATCTTTCATGGCAACCAGGTCAAAGGTCAAAGTTCAAGGTTCAAAGTCCAAAATTCAAGAGTTGGCCGAAATGACGAATGCTAGGTGATGGGCCAGCATGCAGGGGCATCGTTACTTTGTGGAATGGGATTCAGGAGTGCCTTTATTTGGATTGTCGCATTTTCCGCGTGTCAGGCGGGCGATGATTCGGGCTTGATGAATTCTAATCCGGGTCCAACCGGAGGGGGTCCAACGGGCACGACGTGCACGCCCAAGCCAAGAAGCCGGGCAGGAGTGACCAAGATTTTGTTTGTTGGCAACAGCCTGACGTATACCAATGACCTCCCCACCAAGGTCTCGGCCATTGGATTGGATAGAGGCAAACTCATCGAGAAGGAGGTCCTCGCCGAGCCAAACTATGCGTTGGAAGACCACTGGAACGCCGGTTGCCTCCAGGCCATGATCTCCAGTGGATACTTCGATTATGTGATCATTCAACAAGGGCCTTCCTCACAAGTCGATGGCGCGACATCGTTGCTCGAGTACGGAGGCCGAATCAAGGCGCTGTGCGATCTCAATAGCACCAAGCTTGCCTTCTTTATGGTATGGCCCGCACGGGTTTACTATAACACCTTTCCTGGCGTGATCACTAATTATACCCAGGCGGCAAATTCCACGCAATCAATCCTTTGCCCGGTTGGATTGATCTGGAAACAATACCAGGATCGTACTGGCGATTTCTCCTACTATGGTCCCGATGATTTCCACCCGTCTCCGTCAGGGACACAAGTTGCTGCTGAGATCAT
>JAYRNL010000115.1:0-2750 GCA_041912235.1 Cyclobacteriaceae bacterium | reverse complement strand
CGCTGGTGAAGTACCGCGAGATGCTGTTCCTGCGTTAATGGGTTAAGTGAGTTTTTTAAGGGGCGGTGTCGAGACATCGCCCTTTTGTTTTTCACGGCATGTGAATCACGGGTAAGCCGAGGTAAGCATGCACGTGCAGGTAAACAGCCAGCCCCGAATAAAGGACAATGGCTGTCCAGAGCAGGAGATTTCGGCCAGGAGCATAGCGTTCCAGGATAAAGCCGGTAAGCGGCAAAACCTGCAGCCCGTGGAGGGTAACAAAATGGGCCGATCGCACGTCACCGGCAACGGTGCTCCAGTTGAGGAATGGAATTCCGGGGCCACCATCCGGAGCGCCAACCGTGTGCGAGAGTTGTTGCACCATCCATCCACCGGACAGGCTTCCGAGGAAAAAGAGGATGAGCCCGCTCTGCCAGGCCAACCGGGAAGCGCCGGTTAGTGAAACGCGGCTGCTGAAGAAATGCACGACGGCGTAGAAGTTGATGAGGGTATTGATGGCAATGAAAAACCCCATGATACCGAAGATGGCACCGTCGAGAGGAGTATGGATATTAAAGTGAGACGTGGTTCCGCGTGCAGCCTGCACAAAGATCAAAACGATCTCGGCCGTCATCGTGACGATCAGTCCCCACCGAATGATGCGCTTAGCCCGGGCATCCAGTGAATAGGCCAGCATCCAGCCGAAGGTCCAGGCATAGACGGTGATGGACAAGGCGAACTTCATGGGCTTGATCCAGGCATTGATGCCCATGACCGTGGTGTCATCGACGAACCCCATGACGAGGGCGAAGGCGAACAGCGCTGCGTTCAGCCAGCCGAAGCGGTACAGGGCGTGATCCCGCTTGGCGAGTTCCTTAAACCACTCGTTCACCAAAGTAGAATTTTCGGGTCTTGATGAAACGCAGCAGGAAGTAGCTGATCAATCCGATCGGGCCAAACATGAACGTGAGGAACAGGCAGGGGATGATCATCCAGTGTGCGATGCCGTGTTTGTGCGCATCCGAAACTTCCCAGGCGCCGATGAACATATCAAAGCACAGGTAATGGATCCATCCTGCCGTCAGTGCCCACGGATTCTGAAAAAGTGTGGAAACGCCGGCCAGGGATCCAAAATCCCCGTCCCCGGAGCCGAAGGTGGTTACGATGATGAGCAGGTAGACCAAACCGAGGAGCATCGGATATAGTCCTGAGATGACGATCTTCTGCGTCCATTTCCAGCGGGGCGCGATGGCCATGAGCAACCAGCCTAGCGGAGCGGCCATGTTGCAGTATTGAAAGATGATTTCCGGTTTCATGAATGGAAATTCGGAATTTATTTCCGCCTTTCCATCTGCCCATTGGCCTTATTGACGGTTGAGGACCTTCTTGTATTGAGCCGTGGAGGTCAGCAGTTCAGCCGCCCGGCTGATTTCGGGGTCCGCCTTGAAGGTGACTTCCACTCGGCCCCTTTCCAGGAAATAGCGACCGGCAATTTCCTCCTCGAGCAGCCGCTTCATTTCATCCTTGTACAGGACAAGGTCGTTCTTCCGGCCTTCGCTGAGTTTTGTCTCCAACTGATCGATCTGCGGCTTGAGGGCGTCGTACAACCGTTCCATCTTGGCGGTGTTCTTCAGCTGCTGCAGCTGTGTTTCCAGGGGCGACTGATACGTATAGTTCTTGGTCTTAACCCAGGCGACAAATTCCTGGTAATCGCTATCCGATAACCTGAACTGCTGCGCTTCGCCGATGGTGGCGTGCCGCGAGGCGAACAGGGTGGCGTAGTCAAAGAGAAGGCCCTGGTTAAGCAGCGCATCGCTGATAGGGGCGAGGTCATGGTGAGCCACGGCCACATCCGGATCGATCCCGCCACCGTCATAGACCGTTCGCCCATTGCTGGTCTTAAACGCTTTCTTCAGCGAATCGGGTACCGAACCCACACTGCCGTCCGGCCGCCGGTGGGAGTAATCCAATACCTGGATGCACCGGCCGGTGGGGGTATAATATTTGGCGGTGGTGATCTTCACCTGCGACTTGTAACCTACCTCACGGGTAATTTGAACCAGGCCTTTTCCATATGATTTTTCACCAACAATTACGGCGCGGTCATAGTCTTGCAAAGTGCCGGCGACGATTTCCGATGCTGATGCCGAATTGCGGTTGATAACCACGGCAACCGGAATCTCCAGGTCGGTGGGGGCTGTTTCTGTCTTGAAGGTGCTGTTGAACTCGGGGATCTTCCCTTTCATGGTCACCACCAGCTGGTCTTTGTTCAGGAAGATGTTGCAGATGTTGACGGCCTCGTTGAGCAACCCGCCTGGATTCTCCCTCAGGTCGAGGATGATCGATTTAGCTCCCTTTTCTTTCAGGGAGACGACGGCGTGCCGAACCTCTTTGCCTGCGTCGGGGGTGAAATTGGTCAGTCGCACATATCCGATGTCGTTGGCGATCATGCCAAAGTACGGCACATTGCTGATCTTGATCTTCTCCCGTTTGAAGCTGAGCCGGATCGGGTCTTTGACGCCCATCCGTTTGACGGTGAGCGTAACCGGTGTGCCCACCTGCCCGTGCATCAGTTGGTTGGCCTGTTCAATGGTGACCTTGGAAAGTTCCACCTCATCCATCTTCACCACCTCGTCGCCAATCCTAAGGCCGCCGCGATAGGCGGGGTAGCCTTCGTACATCATGGTGACGATGGTCTTGCCGTTTAGCTCCCGGGTAACGGCGCCGATTCCGCCGTACTGGCCGGTATTTACGGTTCGGAAGTCCTCAAT
>JAYRNL010000114.1:0-21997 GCA_041912235.1 Cyclobacteriaceae bacterium | reverse complement strand
TGATTGCCGGCGACTACGTGGGGCGCTTTAAACCCGGTGATGTGTATGTCATCGGCGGTGGTCAGCCGCACGTATTCCGCTGCGATCCCTCCTTTTATGACAGTACCTTGAAGGCCAAGAGCACGTCGCTCTATTTCAATGAGCGCTATTTCGGCAAGGAACTCTGGTCGGCCAACGAGCTTGCGGCTGTGCGCGATCTGTCTGAGGCCAGCAAGCATGGTCTTCAATTGACAGGCGACCCTGCACCCGATGCCGCGCGTCTCATTCGTCAGCTCGCCCGCAGT
Source organism: Cyclobacteriaceae bacterium (assembly GCA_041912235.1). GTDB lineage: Bacteria > Bacteroidota > Bacteroidia > Cytophagales > Cyclobacteriaceae > ELB16-189. The sequence goes on along the minus strand of JAYRNL010000114.1, from coordinate 21,713 downwards.
GAGGCCCTCGAAAGAATTATTGCCTTCTTTCAATTGTTGGCATTGCTGACGAGCTCCAGAAAGTCATTGCGCAAGCTGTCCCTTCAGCCCGGCCGCCTGCTCGAAAACGAAGAAGACCGCATGAACCGCATTCTGGAATTCACCTTCAGGGAAAGTCATCGCAAAATCTATCTCGACGAAGTGGCCCAGCTTGTGCACCTCTCTACGGAAGCGTTTTGCCGGTACTTCAAGCTGCACACCCGTAAAACCTACATCAACTTTCTCCACGAGGTCCGCGTCAGTCAGGCTTGCCGATTGCTCATAAGTACCGAGGACTCCGTGGAAGAGGTGTGCTATCGATCCGGTTTTTCCAATGTTTCCAATTTCAACAGAATATTCAAGAAAGTGAGCGGGAAGACACCTTTGGCGTTCCGCCGCCAGGTGTGGGTAGCTGCATGATTTGAATTCCTTTCGGCGATTGGCAGATCTCCGTTTGCCAATGCGCCGGCGATTTCGTAAAATTTGTAACGTACCATCCTCTGCTTCTATGAGTGTTATTAACAATGTCGAAGACTGGGGGAATTCGCATCGCCCGGGCTTCCTGGATTTCTTCCGCATCGCCCTTGGGGTATTCATCACCTACAAGGGTGCCGTTTTCGCCAGCAACATCGAGTCGCTGGAAATGACGGTTCAAGGCCTTAACATGGCTTTCCTGGGCATCGTGCTGGCGCACTACGTGATCTTTGCCCACCTTTTATGCGGTCCGCTGATCGTATTCGGCGTGTTCACCCGCATCATGTGCCTCGTACAGATACCCATTCTACTGGGTGCCATCATTCTGGTAAACGCACCTAAGGGATTTCTGTCGGTTGGTAATCACATGGAACTTGAAGTATCCCTTGTGGTGCTGGCCGGCCTGGTGGTGTTCGTTGTATTTGGAGCGGGAAAATTCTCCATCGACGAGAAACGACGCCAGGAGAAGCTGCGTGAACAGCAGAACAGCGCTGCTTAGCCTTATTGGTTATTGAAGTGGTTATCGCGCATGCGTGTGCGCGATAGGGAACGTCATGCCCGCTTGAGCTGAAACAGGGTCAGTTCAGGTGGTATCCCCACCCTTCCGGGGTAACCGATGTATCCAAAGCCACGGTTCACATAAAGGTATTGGTCGCCCTCGCGGTGCAAGTCGGCCCACTGTTTGTACACATACTGCACAGGGCTCCACTTGAAATCACCAATTTCCACCCCAAACTGAAAACCGTGCGTATGCCCGGCAAACATCACGTCGATGTCAGGATAGTTGGGCCGCACCTGCGCATCCCAGTGCGTAGGGTCATGGGATAACAATAATTTGACCGCGGCTTCTTCAGAACCTTTATAGGCCTGGTCGAGCTTGCCGTACTTGGAAAAGCGAACGCCCCAGTTTTCGTTTCCGATGATGGCAATCTTGTCACCGCCTTGCTCAATAATCCGGTTTTCATTCATGAGGATATCGTATCCCATGGTCCGGTGAACTTGCACCAGGTCCTGAAAATTCTTCGCCTTTTCTTCTGCACTCGACCAACGGTGGTAATCACCGTAGTCATGGTTACCGGTGACCGAAAAGACACCGAGGGGTGCCCTCAACTTTTCAAAGATGGGCATGTAGTCACGTACCTCACTCGACTGGTTGTTTACCAGGTCGCCGGTAAAGAAGATCATGTCGGGCTTTTCCGCAAGCAGCATCTCAACGCCTCCCTTGACCGCCACTTTGTTCCAGAAGCTCCCTGAATGGATGTCTGAAATCTGGGCAATGGTAAGTCCATCGAAGGACCTGGGCAGGTTCTTCAACGGAATCGTCACCCGCCGGATGCGATAATCATGGGCGCCTGATACGATACCATAAACAAAGGCGCCCACGGGCAATGCCGCGGTGGCAACTGCCACTTTCGACAGGAACTCCGACCTGGGAATAACTTCTCCAGGAAGGCTCTCCTTGGGACCCCATCCGAAATACGATCCCACCCATCGCACGCCCCGATAGAGGTCCTCAGCGAAGAGGATGGCAATACCCAATACTTTGGAAAGGTAAGTGGCCACAATTCCCGTAAGCACAAAATTCCGCGCGCTGGTACTGATGGTGTACGGGTTGCCGAACATCCACCAACCCACCGCACCGAGAGCGAAAAAGGTGGGTATCCAGAAAGCTATGCGGATGCCGTTCTTCCAGATCGGCGTCCAGGCTTTGCTCGCTGACAGTACGCCCTGGTAGAAATAGGCGTCAATCAACAGGAATACCGCTACGAGAATGGCGAGAGTCATGATCCGATATCGCATGGTTTAACAACAAAAAGCCGTCCGGTGTTTCACTAGACGGCTTTTTGTGGATTTTAGTTCAAAGCCACTGCACCATTTCCTTCCGGAGCGGCCTTGGCAACCACCGGCCTGGGACCGAAGATCCGCTCCTTGAGTCTTGCGGTGAGGAGATACATCACCGGGACCAGGAACAGCGTGAGGAACGTACCAAATATCAACCCGAAAATCATCGTCCATGACAGCGGTCCCCAGAAGGCCACGTTGTCGCCGCCGAAGAAGATGTGCGGGTTCAGTTCGGTGAACATCGTCACAAAGTCAATATTCAGCCCGACAGCCAGCGGGATGAGTCCAAGCGTAGCGGCCATCGCTGTCAACAATACCGGCGTCATGCGGGTCTTGGCAGCTTCCGCGATCGCTTCGCGCAGCTCCATGCCCTGTTCACGCAGCAGGTCTGTAAACTCAACCAGCAGAATACCGTTGCGAACCACGATACCGGCCAGCGCCATGATGCCCACACCCGACATCACAATGGAGATCTCCATGCGAGTGATTGAGAATCCAATCAGCACACCGATGATACTGAAAAGAATCTCTGCCAGGATAATAATAGGCTTGCTTGTCGAATTGAACTGGGTAACGAGGATCATGAATATCAGTCCGAACGCCACCATAAAGGCCACGCCGAGGAAAGCCTGCGTTTCCGCCTGGTCTTCCTGCTCACCCGTCATCCGAATAGTCACTCCATCGGGAACACTGAGATTATTCAGGTGCGATTGGATTTCGGCCACCACTTCGTTGGCGTTGAAGTCACCCAGCACGTTTGACGAAACCGTGATGACGCGCTTTTGATCAATGCGGCGGATACCCGCATAGCTGTTGGAATACTCCACCTTGGCAACCGCCGACAGCGGCACTTCGCGAACCTGTCCCCCCGCACTCATATCGCGATAGGTCAATGGCAGGTTCATCAGCGTGTTTATGTCATTGCGAAGGTCTTCGCGGATACGCAGCGTTATTTCATAATCGTCGTTGGCGTCGCGGAATTTGGAAACTTCCTTGCCGTTGATGGCCGTGTTCAGCGCCATGCCGATCTGTGCCGTCGATATGCTTTCCCGATTGGCCTTTTCACGGTCGATCGTGACGAGTATCTCCGGCTTATCGCTCTGAAAATCGGATTTGAGTTCTTCCACGCCAGGGATCTGCAGCGAATCGAGATACCGTTTCGTGCGGTTGGCGGCGGCTACGAGCACATCAAAGTCGTCGGCAGCGATCTCAATGTTGATCGGCTTTCCGGTCGGCGGGCCTCCTTGTTCCTGGTTCACGGAAATCTCGGCGCCGCGGATTCCCTTCACGCCGTCACGAATCTTGTCCAGATACTCCTTGGTGGATTGACCATCGCGCTTGGCATAGCCGACAAAAGCCACGGTGACCTTGCCCAAGTGCGGTTGAGGGTTCGTCCCGGCAAACTGGTCCTCCGACGCTCCCACCGAAACGTTGGAAATGATCGACTCCACAATGGGGTTATTCTCACCGACAATATCGGTAACCTTCTTTTCTACGATCTGGGTGATCGAGTCGGTCACACGCTGGTCCGTACCGATAGGCATGGTAATGTAGGCAAAGATGAAATTAGGATCACCCTGCGGGAAGAACACCACCGGAGGCTTGCGCACAGCGGTAAATACTATCGAGAAGATGAACAGCACCACAACTCCCACGATTACCAACGCCGGCCGCCAGCTCACCAACAGATAAGACAATATTCTTTTATAGCGGGCCTGCACGGTGGGCCAGAAATCCGTTTGGAAGTGGGAGATCACGCGACTGAGCCAGAAGTGGTGCAGCGAGTACAAGGCAAACATCAACACGACAAAGTTGCCCATGCCAAACCAGCCCACTACATAAGACATGAAGGCCAGCGAACCCATCACCACGGCACGAATCTTATATCCACGCGTCCATTTCTTTTCGTGATCGTGGTCGTGATAGGTCATAAAATCCGCCGCGAAAACAGGGTTCATGATATAGGCCACCACCAGCGACGCCAGCAGGGTTACAATAAGCGTTATGGGAAGGTAAACCATGAACTTGCCAATCACGCCGGGCCAGAATGCCAGGGGTACGAAGGGGGCCAGCACCACCATGGTTCCGGACAACACGGGAAGGAATACTTCCCCTGCCGCCATTTTCGCCGCCTTGCGGATAGGCACCTTGCCGTTGTCAAACACCCGGTGCGTATTCTCGATCACCACGATGGCATCATCCACGACGATACCCAGCGCCAACAGGAAGGAAAACAGGGTCATCAGGTTCAAGGTGTAGTTGAGTGTCGGGAACACCAGGAAGGCGATGAAGCTGGACAGGGGAACCGACAATCCCACGAAGAAGGCATTAGTGGCGCCCATGAAGAACATCAGAATCACCGTTACCAGAATGAATCCGATAATGATGGTGTTGATCAGGTCATGAAGCGTGGTCCGCGTGTTCTCCGATTGATCGGCCGTGATGGTAATTTCCACGCCCGGAGGCAACACATCGGCTTTGAAGCGCTTGACAATCTCATTGATCTGGTCGGAGGCGATGACGAGGTTCTCGCCACTTCGCTTGATCACGTTCAGCGTAATCACGTTCTTCTTGTCGAGGCGGGCAAAACTTTCCTGCTCTTTGTGATGGTCCCTCACCTCGGCGATATCATGGAGGTAGATTTTGCCGCCTTTAGTGGATCCCACAACCGTGTTGCCCAACTGGGTGGCCGACGTGAACTCGCCATTCACGGTCAGCGAGCGCTTCATCCCGTCAACCGATAACTGGCCGCCGGGAATAATCACGTTCTCACCACGCACTGCGTTTTCAATATCATCAAGGCTCACGCCCGCGGAAGCCATGCGGAACATGTCCACGTTGATCTGGATCTCGCGTGTCAGGTCTCCCACGATATCCACACGCCGGATTTCCCGGATGCTCTCGATGGCATCCTGCATTTGTTCGGCGAATTTCTTGAGGGTCTGCAAATCGTAGTCGCCCGACAAGTTCACGTTCATGATCGGCACTGCCGAGATGTCAATCTCGATCACCTGGGGGTCATCTTTCAGATCCGTCGGCAGGTTGGGTTTTGCCCGGTCGACTGCATCACTCACTTCCTGCTTGGCCTTGTCCACATCAATATCGGTTTCAAACTCGATGATCACGTTGGAAAAGCTTTGCACGGAATTGCTCTTGATCTTCTTCACGCCGGAAATCGACTTCATCTCCTTTTCGATCTCCTTCGTGATCAGGTTCTCGATGTCCGTCGGCGAGGCGCCCGGATATACGGTGGCCACGAAGATTTGCGGGAATACCACCTCGGGAAAGTTCTCCTTCGGCAGACTGATGTAAGTCATGATCCCCGCCAGGCAAATAAATACCGTGGCGATGTAGATGCTTACGCGGTTATCAATGGCCCAACTGGTGGGCCTAAACTCTTTTTCGATGTCTTGCATACAATTCGGGATCGACTAGAATTTCACCACTTCACCGTCGTTCAGGCCCTGATAACCAAAGGTGATCACCTTATCGCCAGCCGCGAGGCCGGTAACCTGGGCCAGGCTGCCGTAGATGCCAACCACCTGCACCACCTTGCGTCGTGCTACGGTCTTGTCGCCATCGGCCTCAGCCGTGTAGACAATCTTTTGTTTGTTAATTTCCTGTACGACGTTCACAGGCACGGTGAGCGCATTGGGAGCGGTTTCAAAAATGATTTTCAACACGCTGGTCATATTCGGACGGAGATCGGTATACGAAGGCAGCTCCACTTCTACAGGGAACGTGCGCGACAGCTGGTTGATGGTCTTACCGACAAACGTCACCTTCGCGTCTATCTGACGGTTGATGTCGGGAAATGTCACCACCGCTTTGTTTCCGGTCTTGATGTCTACGACATAAGCCTCCGAAATATTGGCGTTGATCTTCAACCGATCAAAGCTCACCACGCGGAAGGCCGGCTGGCCCGGGGCAACGTTCTGACCGATTTTCACATCCACCTTATCTACCGAGCCGCTGATCGGCGACTTGATCTTCGTCATTTCCAGTTGCTCATTCAGCGTAGCGAGGCGTCTCTCAAGGCTCTCCTTGTTGCTCTTCGCCTGCAGGTACTGGACCTCGGTGCCGATCTTCTGGTCCCAGAGGTTCTTCTGGCGCTCATAAACCGTATTCGCCAGTTCAATCGACGACTTGAGTTCATTGATGTTGCTGACGATGATGGAGTTGTCGATCTGGGCGAGCACTTCGCCTTTCTTCACCAACTCACCTTCCCGGGCGTAGACGGCTGACAGCACGCCCATCGTCTTTGCACTCACCAGGATGTTATCCACGGCTTCCACGGACCCCTGGGTTTGGACATAGTGATCGAAGGCGCGAGGCACCAATTGCGTTACGGCCACGTCCTTCGACTTGACCGCCTTGGCGGGATTTTCGTGACCCAATTCCGCTTCCAGCTTGCGAATCTGACCTTCAATTTCCGCACGCTTCTTCTTCAGCTCCTCGAGCTGCGTGTTCTTGTCTTTGTTGCCGGCGCTGCAGGCCGCCACAAGGGCGACAATTACCAGCGCGGAAAGGGTGTTAAGGAGTGTATAGTTTTTCATCGTGCGACTTATTTACCGGTTTTGATTAAGCTGTTTTGTTCATAGGTGGAAGGCAGCAGCCTTCCGAAGGCCTTGTCCAGGTCAACCTTGGCCACCATCGCGTCAAAGAGGGCGCTGTAGTAGTTGGTCTGGGCGTTGCGCAACGCATTTTCTGCATCGGTCACTTCCAGGCTGGAGCCCACGCCCTGCTGATATTTGATTTTGGTGACACGCGCCACATTTCCTGCCAGCTCCTGGTTCTCCCGCTGCGACGTCAGGGTGCGCAGCGCGTTCTCAAAACTCAGCGACGCCTGCGCGATCTGCAGGTCGATGGAGTTGCGCATGTTGGCAAAGTTGTTTTCAATCTGCATGAGCTTGAGTTTCTCCTGCTGGATTCTTGCCGTACGCGACAAGCCCGTGAAAATGGGGATATTCAAACTCACCCCCACCTGTGAAAAACTGTACCACTTATCCGGACCCAATGAGCTGGTCTCAGCGATCTTGGAGTTGGTGGTAAAGAGTCCGCTGATATCGGTTGACTGCGAGGAGGCGCCCAGGCTTCCGAATGCGGCGATTACCGGCATAGCGGTGGCGTACTGGTTCTTGACGTTGAGTTCCTGCAGCTTATAGTTCACCTCGAGCACTTTGTAGTCAGGCCGGCTGCGGTAGTCCCATCCTTGCCGGGAGTACTGCGCCATCGTGGTATCCACCTTAAGGTCTTCAATGTGACCCAGCACATCCATGGGCTGATCTTGCGGGTAGTTCATTTGGAATTTGAGCAACTGAAGTCCCAACTCATTCAGGTTGTTAAACTTGTCACGTTCGGTGATCAAGTTGTTCAGCGTAACCCGTACACGATCCACGTCGATGCTTTCGGCAAAGCCATTCTTATTCAAGGCAATGGTATTGCGAAGCAGGGAATCGACCCGGCCGATGTTGCTGTCGAACAGGCGGCTGCGCTCACGGTTGATAAGTACCGCGTAGTAGGCTTTGGTCACTTGCTGAATGATATCCTCCTGCGTCTGTTCGGTCGTCTTGAGCGCCAGGTCCTTGTACGTGCTCGCCGCCTTCAGTCCAACAAGGTAGGAGCCGTTAAATATCAATTGGTTCAACGTCAGCGTTGCGTTGCCTGAGTTCTTCAATTGAAAGAAGTTGCGCGAGGCAACCACGTCACCCACCTGGATGCCCGGCACAGCGGACAAATCACCCAGGAAACTGTTGGGTCCGTTGTATTGGGCAAAAAACCGCGGCAACTCCGGGTTGGAGACTACCGACGCCGACCCGGAAATCTGCGGCAGACCGATTCCGACGGTTTCGTTGACCTTGGCCTTTGCGATGCGCTGGTCCAATATGGCATTCTTGGAACGCACCGAGTTCTGAAGGGCATACTGAATGGCGTCCTCAAGTGTAAATGCGGTCACGCCGGGAGCCTGTCCGTACACAGCAGCGCCGGCCATGAAGGCGATAGCGAAAAGAAAACTTCTGATCATAATATCGGGGAGATTAGTTCTAGATTCGATGTGAGTTGTTGCTTGTATTTCTCGTACACTTTTCTGCCCTTCTCGGTGAGCAAACCATAGACGAAATGTTCGAAGAGCTGCATGTTCACCTCGGCCAAATTGTACTTGTCGGCGGGGAATATGTGTTCATCAAACGTGATTTGAATCAGCTCGAGACGGGCCGTAGCCAGAATGTCGGTGTTGATTTCGGCACGGAAGAACCCTTCCATGATCCCCTGGTTCTGGTTGCGGATGATCGACTGACCCATGTATTGCTGCTTATGACTTAGCCAGACCGACCACGCTTTGGGGTGGTACTTCTGCAAGTCAAACAACAAGGAAGGGTTCATCTTCTGCAGGTCGCGCTTGATGCAGGTGGAAATCTTGACCAGCTCGTCAATTGCGTTCTCGGCTGCCGAACGAAGGCTTTCGTAGGTCGCTTGTTCATACCGAAGGTGAAATTCAGCCACCATCGTCACGATTTCGTCCTTGTCGGCGAAATACTGGTAAAGAGTCTTCTTGCTCACCGACAGGTGGCGGGCGATGTCATCCATGGATACACTGCGCACCCCGTACTTCATGAAGAGCTCCTGGGCTCCCCTCAAAATCCTCTCCTTTATGTCCTTTTCTTCCATAGGGCCGCAAAACTATGGAAACTTTAAAAATCTCAAAAGTTTCCGTGGTTTCCTTATACGCCTGTTTTTGAAGAAGGTTGGGCCTTTTCGAGAAATTTGTCGGATTTTTCTGGGGATCGACCCCTTTACACCCCTGCCGCCTGGTCTTGGGTTGAGGTATTCTCAGCCGGTCGGGGGGCACACCACTTTTCGCGCATCCGCGCTTTCAGGCGCTCCTTTTCATCCGGCGTCATCGAATTCCACCGGGCAGCCCAATACCTACCGGGCCCGCCACGGTGAGATTTCCAGCCCCGGCCGCCGCTGAGGGGCCACAACAGAATCTTGAGCAGGACCAGCAGGCCCATGGTCTGCCAGAAGCTGATGGAAGGGCCCGCGAACAGGGCGGGAACCAGCCAGTTCCACAAACTCATGGTGACGTAGGTCAATCCAAAAATGAAGAGGGTAAAGGCGCCAAGCACCAGCACGCCGATGGAAGCTACCCTTACTATTTTGTTGCGTATCATAATCAATGCGTTAATGTCATTTTTCAATTCTTATTCTTCCCCGATCACGTCATCGTAGAACTTCTGCAGTCGCTTGCGCAACGCCAGGATGGCATACCGCTTTCGCGACAACAGCGTGTTAATGGAAACACCGGTACGTTCGGCGATCTCACGAAAGCCCTGCTCTTCAATTTCATTTTGAATGAAGATCTCGCGCTGTTCGGCCGGCAGTTCATCCAGTGCCACCATGATCTCGTCCCAAATGGCGTCCCTGAGCAGGGTTCCCTCCGGTGTGTTTCCGAGGTCGGGCAATATTTCCTGCAGCGTCAACGGCGCATCGTCCTCCTGAGAGGTGGATCCATCCAGCGTGGTGGTCTTTGGGCGGGAGGCGTCGCGGCGGTAGCGGTCAATGATCTTATTGCGCGCCACACTGTACAGCCACGAGGTCACCCTGTCCATCGACTCAATGGCCTCAAATCCGGCCACAAACTGGTAAAAGACATCCTGGAGGATATCCTCCGCCTCTTCCGCCGAAGACACCCGGCCACGGATAAAGCTGAGTAGCTTTCCCCGTTCTTTCCGGAATGTCTGCTGCTTGAGTTCTTCCATCAGGGCGATGTTCAATGTCACGGCTCGCTGCATGGGCTTAGAGACGAGCCGGGAGTTTGATTATTGTAACAACTTCCGCCAAAGATGAGTGATTTTCCTTCGAATTGGGCGGGGGTCTGGGCGCTAGGGACTGGGCTTACGCGTTATGATACTCGCAGTCCGCCATCTTATAGTTTTCCTTTTGTGGTAAATTGTGGGTAATGGCCCTCAGAATGGTTCTCAGATTATCTGTCCTTTTGTTGATCGTTTCCAATGCTATGGGCCAGGACTTCCTGTCACAAGTGCGAAAGAATCTGGAAATTGATCAGCGGCGGAACCCTATCGAGAAAGTCTACCTGCACCTCGACAGGCCATTCTACATGACGGGCGAAACCATCCACTTCGGCGCTTTTGTGACAGAAGGATATCAGCACACGCCAACCACAATCAGTAACAATGTGCATGTGGAATTGCATTCTCCTGAGAATAAACTTGTCCAGCGTTTTACCATACAATGTCTTAAGGGTGGCGGCAGTGGATATATTGACCTTGCTGACTCCATGCGTTCAGGTATCTATACCATCCGGGCCTATACCAGCTGGATGCAGAATTTTGACAACTCCTTCATCTTTCAACGAAGTATTTGGATTTACAGCCTTGTCGAAAATCAGCAATTTCATTCCATACTGACTCCCCAATCCAAGTTCATTGACCTCCAATTTCTGCCCGAAGGAGGATCTTGGGTGTATGGCATTGAAACCAGAATAGCGTTCAAAGCCATTAATGAAAAGGGGCTCGGCATAGATGTAAAAGGTAGAATCTTTGATGACCTTAACCGTGAAGTCATCACTTTCCGAAGCACACACCTTGGAATGGGAGCGGTATCAATGGCTCCTCAACAGGGCAGGTCCTATTACGCCAAAGTGGAAGGTAGCGATACGCCTTTTCATATCCCCCAACCGACAATAGCGGGCTTTGTTCTTTCCGTGCGAAGCACACAAAAGAATGTTCAGTTCCAGATCCGTTCCGCGGTTTCTGATGCCAACAACCATGTCACCTTGGTGGTCCAATGCCGCGGGAGGGTTATCTACTCAACGAATGCGATTATCGGATCAGGGGAGCTAAACGGGGTAATTCCTCGCGCTGCATTCCTGACTGGAGTCAATCACATAACCCTGTTTGATAAGAACCAGCGGCCGGTTGCTGAACGCTTGTTTTATGTTGAAAGGGAAGATCCTCTGGCGATTGTAGCAAGTCTGCAGGATTCAGTAACCGGCAAAAGAAAACGAGTCGCCATGGATATTGAGATTCGTGATTCGGAGGGCAAACCTATAAAGGCCCACCTCTCCATCTCAGCAACCGATAACTCGCAGGTCATCCTGCCACCCAATCGCGAAACCATTTGCTCCTACCTGTTGATGCGCTCCGACCTGAAAGGAACGATAGAAGATCCAGGCTACTATTTCAATTCTGTGAACCGGGATCGATTTGAGGCTCTCGATCTCTTGCTGCTTACGCAAGGTTGGCGAAGGTTCACCTGGGACCGTATCCTTCAAAATGCTCCGGTGAAGATCTCTTACCCGGCGGAGAAGGGCTTTCACATAGCAGGAATCATGAAAAGGAATTATTCGAACAAGGTTATCCCGAACGGCAAAGTGAGCTTTCTTTCAAAGGACTTCAAGACAATTTTCGGCGCGGTCGAGACGAACGCCTCTGGTCGCTTTAGGGTAGACGATATCCAAGTAGAGGGTCCGACAGAAATGCTATTCCAAGGCCATTTCAAGAACGAGAAAAGGACGGATGTTTGGATTGATTTCGACACGCTCCAGGTAGTCGCCGAGCCTGACAAAGGCACAAATTCACCCCCGGAAGATATAGGTGAATTTGAGCGAGCCTTCATCAATAAGGGCATCCTTCGCCGGAACATCGACGAGCGATTCGACGCAGAAAAAGGTGTCACGTTGCTGGAAGATGTAGTGATAATGGGCCAGAAAATCCCAACGACGATCCGAGAAAAACTCGTGGCCGAAGGAAGAGGTTACAAGAGAACCATCACGATAGACAATACAAGCTGGGCCACGCATCCGTTTCAACTGCTTCGTGGCAAAGCTACCGGCATTGGCGATTGCCCGGGACGCCCAATCCGGGTATACTGGGACGGAATGGAGATCTTCCATCCTTCCCAACTTACCTCAAAGGACCCAAATATGGTTTCCGAAATCGACACGGCATGCGACCTGATTGCCTTCTGGACACGGCGTGGGTCTTACTCTAACAGTGCCATGAGCTTCATCCTGCGTGGTTACCAACCAAAACGAGAATTCTATGCCCCGAAATACCACCAGCAATTGCCGGAGTACGCCAAGGAGGATTATCGAGTAACCCTGGCATTCCAACCAAACATTCAAACGAATGATCAGGGCCAGGCACATTTTGAATTCTATACCTCTGATCTTGTAACTACGATCACCATCAGCGCCGAAGGCCTGACACAAAAAGGCACTCCGTTTGTTTTTCAGCGGAGTGTAAAGGTCTCCCAATAGCATGAGGGCGAGAACCAAGACAGATCGGAGCAGGCCCAATTCCTAGCTCCCCTGCCTATCTCCCCTCCTGTGCCTGCTAACTAGTAACCAGACCCCCCACCTGGGACCAATACCTTCCCAGCACTCATTTCCCATTATCTAGTTCCCAGGACCCAGCATCCAAGTACCCAGCATCTAGCAGTAGTCCGCCAATTCTTCTATTTTTACGCCTCGCAACCACCTCATGATTCTTTATTTCAGGTCTACGGCCGGCACCCTCTTCGGGGTCGGGCACGCTCACCCTTTTTCTGTTGATGACATCGAGAAACTGATCTGGCTCCTCGGTGGCGCCAAACCCCTCGCCGAACCATCCATTGAGGGGTATTTTGTCGGCCCCCGGAAAGAAATGATCACCCCCTGGAGCACCAACGCGGTGGAAATCACCCAGACCATGGGCATCCAGGGTATACAACGCATGGAGGAGTTCTTCGTGCATGCCAACGAAAAGGTCGCCTTTGACCCGATGCTCCAGGTGCTTTACCGGAAGCTCGACCAGGATACCTACACCATTCACCATACACCGGAACCCGTATTGGAGATTGATAACATCGCCAAATACAATGACCAGGAAGGCCTGGCGCTGAGTCCCGAAGAAATTGACTACCTCAACGAAGTCAGCAGGCAGCTTGGAAGGAAACTTACCGACAGCGAAGTCTTCGGATTCTCACAGGTAAACTCCGAACACTGCCGCCATAAGATCTTTAACGGCACCTTTATTATTGATGGAAAGGAAATGCCATCAACCCTGTTCCAGCTGATCAAGAAAACCTCGCAGGAACATCCAAATTTCATCGCCTCTGCCTACAAAGACAACGTGGCGTTTATCAAGGGACCGGTGATCGAGCAGTTCGCCCCGAAACGACAGGATGTGCCGGACTTCTTCGCGGTCACCGACATTCCTTCAGTTCTTTCCCTGAAGGCCGAGACGCACAACTTTCCCACCACCGTCGAACCGTTCAACGGCGCCGCAACAGGCACGGGTGGGGAGATCCGCGACCGCCTTGCCGGGGGAAAAGGCTCGTTGCCTCTCGCTGGCACGGCCGTGTACATGACCTCCTATCCGCGCCTGGACAATGGCCGGCCGTGGGAAAAAAATATCCCGGCGCGGAAGTGGCTGTACCAGACACCGTTGGAGATCCTCATCAAGGCCTCCGATGGCGCCTCGGATTTTGGTAATAAGTTCGGCCAGCCGCTTATCTGCGGAAGCCTCCTGACCTTCGAACACACCGAAGGGCAAAAGACGCACGGTTTCGACAAGGTGATCATGCTTGCCGGAGGCGTTGGTTACGGAAAAGAAAAGGACAGCCAGAAAGAAATCGTTCAAGCCGGCGACAAGATCGTGCTCCTCGGCGGCGACAACTACCGCATTGGCATGGGTGGCGGCGCCGTTTCATCCGTTGCCACCGGCCAGTTTGGCAACGCCATCGAACTCAACGCCGTCCAGCGTTCAAATCCGGAAATGCAGAAGCGCGTCATGAATGCCATACGGGCCATGGCCGAAGCCGACCACAACCCGATCGTCTCTGTCCACGACCACGGAGCCGGTGGTCACCTGAATTGCTTCTCCGAATTGCTTGAAGCGACGGGTGGCACCATTCACATCGACAAACTTCCTGTTGGAGATCCTACGCTTTCCTCCAAAGAGATCATCAGCAATGAATCGCAGGAACGAATGGGGATCGCCATTCACGCCAAAGATGTGGAGACCCTGAAGAAAGTGGCCGAGCGTGAGCGCGCACCCATGTATGTGGTTGGTGAAGCTACCGGCGATCACAAATTCTCTTTTGTCCGCGACAATGGCAGCATCCCTCCTGTAAACATCCGGGTCGAGGACTTGTTCGGGTCGTCACCGAAAACCATTTTGAAAGATCAATCCGCGCGATCTCCGTTTGGGGCAATAACCTATGAAGAGGCCCGGATTCCAGAATACCTTAATCGCATCCTCCAACTTGAGGCGGTGGCCTGCAAGGACTGGTTGACTAACAAGGTCGACCGTTCCGTTACCGGCCGTGTTGCCACGCAGCAGACGTGCGGCGCCATCCAATTGCCGCTGAACAATGTGTCGGTCATGGCACTGGATTTTATTGGAAACAAAGGCGTCGCGACATCAATAGGTCATGCACCGGGCGCGGCGCTGGTCGATCCTGTCGCCGGAAGCCGGCTGGCCATCGCCGAGGCCTTGACCAACCTGGTGTGGGCGCCACTTACGCATGGCCTTGAGGGAGTGTCCCTCAGCGCGAATTGGATGTGGCCGGCAAAGAATTCCGGTGAGAATGCAAGGCTTTACCAGGCGGTTGAAGCCGTAAGTGAATTCGCCATTGCTCTCCACATCAACATCCCTACGGGCAAAGACTCCTTGTCCATGACCCAAAAGTACCCGGACGGTAACGTGGTTTATTCGCCCGGTACCGTGATCATCTCCACGGTTGCTGAGGTCGAGGACATTCGCAAGACAGTCTCTCCTGATTTGAAACCGATCCCAGGATCGGAACTGCTTTACGTCGACTTCTCCAGGTCCGCCACCTTACTCGGCGGCAGCAGCTTTGCCCAGGTCGTCAATCAACTGGGTGAAGCGACTCCGACGGTGAGCGACCCTGCTTATTTCGTCAAAGCCTTTGATACAATCCAGCAACTGATCAAGTCAAACCTGGTGCTTGCCGGGCATGATATTTCTTCCGGAGGACTGCTGACCACCCTGCTTGAGATGTGCTTTCCTTCACGTGGTGTCGGAATTGAAGCCGATATTACATCGCTGGGTGAGGATACAGTGGCCACCTTGTTTGCCGAGCGGCCCGGCGTTGTGATTCAGGCCCAGGGACCTCAGGCACGTGAGACCCTTACGTCCAAAGGACTCGAATACCAAATCATTGGCAAAGTCAATACATCGGGAATTCTCAACCTTAAGACCTTCGTGCAGCCGTTGAAGTTTTCGGTTGACGAGTGCCGGTCCACCTGGTTCAAGACTTCGTATCTGTTCGACCGGGTTCAGCGTCCAAAGGGACATGCCGAAAAACGGCGCGACAATCTTACGAAGCAATCGCTCGACTATGTCTTCCAGCCGAAGTTCGATGGCAAGTTTGCAACCTACAGCATCGATCCCAAGCGACGGAAGCCATCCGGACTGAAGGCCGCCATCATCCGTGAAAAGGGTGTTAACGGTGATCGCGAGATGGCCTATGCCTTGTACCTGGCAGGCTTTGATGTGAAGGATGTACACATGACCGATCTTGTTTCGGGTCGTGAGGATCTCTCGGGGGTGAACATGATTGTCTTTGTCGGCGGTTTCTCCAATTCCGACGTGTTGGGTTCCGCGAAGGGGTGGGCAGGAGCCTTTCTCTATAATCCGAAAGCCAAAGCCGCACTCGATAACTTTTATGCCCGACCTGATACGCTGAGCCTGGGGGTTTGCAATGGCTGTCAGTTGATGATGGAGCTTGGGCTTGTCTACCGGGAAATGGACATGCGATCACATCCCAAGATGCACCACAACGGCTCGGGTAAGTTCGAATCCACCTTCATTACGCTTACTGTTCCGGAGAATAACTCCGTGATGTTGAAAAGCTATGCCGGATCGCAACTTGGCGTTTGGCTCGCGCATGGCGAAGGTCAGTTTGTGCTTGGCGATGTATCGAAGTATTCCGTTGCCGCGCGCTACACCAATGCCGAATATCCGGGCAATCCCAACGATTCGGAAGGCGCAGTGGCGGCTCTTTGCTCACGCGACGGACGCCACCTGGCGATTATGCCGCACATTGAACGAACCCTTTTCCCCTGGAACTGGCCCCACTATACGCGATCCAAACAGGATGACGAAGTTGGACCCTGGATCGAGGCGTTTGTGAATGCCCGGGAGTGGATCAAGCAAAAGACCATCCGCTAAATCACGACAATCCCTTCTGCAGGTGAACCCACTTCTCACATGTCTCTTCCTCATTGGAATGGTGTATGCTGCGCACGCACAGGCTACCGATGCGGGTGCAACTCAGCCGATAGCCACTGAATTCGATTCGCGGGTAGTCGGAAAGTGGGTCGCCATTCTCTCCCTGGATGGAAACGGCCAGGGAAAGCCGGAAAGGTTTGAAGTGGAATACCTGGCGGACGGAAAAGCACGATTCGACCGCGAAGCCATTTACCGCAAATTCAATCAGCGCCGGGTGCAATCGGGCTACGCTCCGTTGACGCCCAAAAAATTCAATCACTATTTTCCCAGGGTCACCTGGAAGACAACCGACAATCGCATCGTTCTCACCTTCAGGTCGCGCCTGGGAACAAACGAACTCTCCTATGTCTACCAGGTTAAAGGCGACACACTCACTACCGTGAATGAAACCATGATGGGAACGCGAAGCCGGCTTGTTTCTGTTAGAAAAAGTCTGGAATAGGTCTGCTGTCATCGAAAATTCACAACTCAACAATCACCAATCGCTATTCTTCAATTAGCCGAGCGGCAAAATTGACGAATAGAGAATGATGAGTTTAGAAATGAGAAGTTTGCGGGACATTTCACAATCCCACAATTGTTATTATTCTTCCAGAGCCTTTAGCGTCGAAGCAATGAATTCCCACGAAAGCAATCGAGGAGTGGATTACGAAGAAGACGTCAAACTTCGCCTGGAATGACTGTGGGTGGACGTCCACGAAAAGCGCGGCGCAAAGCGAGGGCATGTGTGTGGGGCGGCAAGTGGGCTGACTAGGAGCGGCGGGACCTCGCTGCGCAGTTTTCGTGGGGTCCTTTTCTTTTGGTTACTTTTCTTTTGGACAAGCAAAAGAAAAGTAACAAGCTGTATCGAGTGGGAACTCTTCGCTCGAATGGTGTGTCCTCTGATCCTATCTCTTCTCCAGAGCCTTTAGTGTCGAAGCAATGAACTTTGGCGAAAGCCATTGCGTACCCAGCATTACCCCGGAAATATTCTGGGTTTCCCGAATATCCTTGAGCGGGTTGCCATTGAGCAGCACGAGGTCGGCCACTTTTCCCGCTGCAATCGTGCCTGAAGAACTGGATTGATTATAGAACGTTGCCACGTTCACTGTTCCTGTTTTCAACGCTTCATAGGGTGTCAATCCCGACTGAACCAGGTAACGCAACTCGTGATGGATGGAGAATCCAGGGACATTGAATATCTGCGGAGCATCTGAACCTAGCAGTAACCCAACGCCACCCTGGCTGCAGGCCTTGATCAGCTGACGCCGCAGGGCCACATAGTTGCCTACCTCTTCTGCGTTGTATCCGGCGACAGCCATCTGACGCTTTTTGTTTTCTGTCCACTGATCGAGCGTCTTGGGGTCCATGTATTTCATTTCGGGGGCAGCCCGAAGTTCTTCCGGTGATTTGTCGGCGGCGATCCAGCGCTCGGCCAGGCACTGGGTAGGCACTACCCACACGTGGTGCTCGCGAAGTCCATCAACCAGCTTGGGAACCATGGAAAGATCCGCCTTTTTGGCCACGAACAACCCAAAGAATCCGATTTCCTGGTCGCTCATCGCCTCGATGCCGGGCACCATGCCTTCAATGAATCCGTCGAGGTGGTCGATGGTGGCGTAGTTGGCGTCGATGGCACGCCAGACACCGACACCGGATGAAACATGGCCGCCGTAGGTGATGCCCACTTCGTTGGCTGTCTTGACGACCGCGTTGAAGTTTGGCAGTGTAAGGCCTGGATGGAGTTTTAGAAAATCATACCCCATGGCCTTCTGTTCCCGAACCATCTTGTCGGCGCTCTCAGGAGATTTCACGCTAAGGCCGTTGAAGGATGGACCCGAGGTGTAGATGTGCGGGCCCAACACCTCTCCTCTTTTCACCTGCTCGCGCAAGGCAATGTGTGACGGATGGCCCAGCATGCCCCGGATCGTGGTAACCCCGTTGACAGCAAAGAGAGAGAGCACTTCCTTATGGGCTTGTGCGTTGTCGTTGGGCGGTATGTGCGCGTGCATCTCGGCCAGCCCGGGGATGAGGTATTTTCCTCTGGCCTCCACAGATGAGCGCTCCCTTCTCCTCTTTGCTTTTGCCTGTCGGCGCAATGGCGACAATCTTGCCATCTCTTACCGTCACATCCTGGTTCTCGAGGATTCGCTCCGAGTCCATAGTCACCACGTTGACCGACTTAAAGATGACGGCCTGCTTGCGGTTGTCCACCGGCGCTTGTGCCCGGCAGGCTAGACTGGCAGTAATAGCCAGAATGAGGAGAAGAAGGATGTTTTTCATAAGGAAAGGATTTTCATGAAGGTAAAGTATCAACGGTTGGCTGACAAGGTAGAAATCAAGTTTGCATCTACATTTTACATTCAGCGTTTTTCACTTTGCGGTTTACCACCCACTTTGTGCCTTCACCGGCATGTGGTTATCCACTTGCTACCGCCTGGTATCCCGCAAACTTCTAAATTCTAAAATCAACAATCGCTATTCTCCAATGCACCCCTATGCCAATTGAAGAATAGAGAATGATGATTGTTGATTTATGAAGTTCCCCGCAACATTCTCAATTCTAAAATCAACAATCACTATTCTTCAATGCGCCGCCCGGGGCGAAATCTTCCAACTCCTGACTCCTGACTTCTGACTCCTTTTCTCATATATTTGAACCAAACCTCCGCCCATGAACCTCAACGTCCGAAGCACCCACCGCGACCTCGCCTACTTCTTCCTCGGCCTGATCATCGCCTTTTCCATTTCCGGTATCTTCCTGAATCACCGCCAAAGCTGGCACCCCAGGAGGTATACCTATGACAAGAAAGAAATTACTCTTCCTCCCATGCAGAAGGAGCAAGTGACGGACACCTTCATAACCAACTTCACGGCCACGCATCAGATCGACGACAACCTCCGCCGTTTTGCTGTGGACGACAAGAATGTCCTGCGCATCTCCTACACGATGAATGATGTGCAGATCGACCTGACCACCGGCCAGGGTAAGATTGAAAGCTATCGCGTGACTCCCATCCTCGGCCAGATGACACAACTGCACCAGGACACCAGCCAATGGTGGATCTACTATTCCGACGCGTTTGGTCTGGCCATGTTTACCATCGCCATGACCGGCATGTTTATCGAGCGGGGGAAGAACAGCTTCTGGCACCGCGGCTGGTGGCTGGCCCTGACCGGCATGGTGTTTCCCCTCATTTTCTTATTCCTTTTGTCCTGAGGCTAGCGCAATACGGGGTATTTTGCAGGTCACCCCGGTTTTGCGGGAGTAAATCGACTGGTTGCCAAACAGCGCGTTGAAAATTAGTGTTATAACATTAATTTCACCTGACCGAATCGTATGAGAACCGCCCTGCTCATGACCTCGTGTGCGCTGCTGGCCTCCTGCCTGGGGTACAAGGAATTGCCGGTGGAGTATGACTATAGCTACCGAGGCAATTTCAAGCGTTACCGCAGCTTTGAAATGGTACACGGATTTGAATCCGACACCAGCCTGCTCAACCAGGTCGTAGAAAAGTCTATCATTTCGCGAATGAAATTTCTCGGTTACCGTCAGGCAAGCCATCGTCCCCATCTGCTTATCTCCTTCAAGATGTTCACGGACAGCCTGCAGTTCACGGGGTACCATCAGCCAAGCATCGAAGAGTGGGTAGAGACTCAGAAAGAGGACCTTTCGTACGACAAGCAGAAGTATGACCTGAAGACCGGAACCCTGCTGATCCAATTCTACGATCGTCGTCAGAACAGGACGATTTGGCAAGGCTATGCCACAACGCTGTATGGCTCCATCGACTTCAAAAACAACCGCCACTTGAAGAATGCGGTGATCTCCATTCTCGACAAGTATCGCTTTTGGGCTGATGGATTCGTCGATGGAGTTGCCCAGAAACCCGACGACAAGGGAGGCCTCTAAACCGGCCAAATTCTTATCCACACGGGTTTTTCTTTAGCAAATTAATCCTACCTTTGCCCTCCCAAAATGGCCTCCGCGATAGCGGAAACGCACTTTTGGGGGAATTGCCCGATGGTGTAATTGGCAACACGCTTGATTTTGATTCAAGAAAGTCCAGGTTCGAGCCCTGGTCGGGCAACAAAACGGTAAGGTCACCCTCTCTTCATGGCAGTAAAGATCTTTTCTGGACGCGCAACCACCTACCTCGCCGACCGCATCGCCCAGTCGTATGGCGAATCGTTGGGGGAAGTGAAGTACCAGCAATTCAGCGACGGGGAAATGTCACCCTTCATCGCCGAATCGGTGCGCGGTCATGAGGTCTTTATCGTGCAGTCGACCTTCCCTCCGGCCGATAACTTCATGGAATTGCTGCTCATGATCGACGCCGCCAAGCGGGCGAGCGCCGAGAGCATCAACGTGATCATCCCCTACTTCGGTTACGCCCGCCAGGATCGGAAGGACAAACCCCGCGTTGCTATTGCCGCTAAAATGATAGCCAACCTGCTGTCGGCCGCCGGCGCCACGCGCATCATGACCTGTGACCTGCACGCCGACCAGATCCAGGGATTCTTCGACATACCCGTCGATCACCTGGACGGCGCCTACATCTTCATCCCCTACTTAAAGTCGCTGGGCCTGGAGGATATCATGTTCGCCAGCCCCGACGTTGGCGGCATTAAGCGGGCCCGTTATTTCGCCAAATATTTCAACGCCGACCTTGCCGTCTGCGACAAATACCGCAAGGAAGCCAACAAGATCGAGTCCATGCGACTCATTGGCGAGGTGGAAGGCAAAGACGTTATCCTCGTGGACGACCTCGTGGATACCGCTGGCACCATCTGCAAAGCAGCCGGGCTGTTAAAGGACAATGGCGCTAAATCAGTTCGTGCCGTTTGCACGCACCCGGTTCTGAGCGGCAAGGCTTATGAAAACATCAGCAACTCCATGCTGGAGGAGATTGTGGTGACCGACACTATTCCATTGAAAGAAGCCAACAGCAAGATCAAGGTATTGACCGTTTCCAATCTCTTCGCCAAGGCCATCCGCAAGATCCACGACCGTGAGTCGATCAGCTCACTTTTTATCAAATTGTAATTCAATTTCTCTTAACCAAATAACTATCTATGAAAACTGTTGAGATTATAGGGTATCAAAGAGCAAATCTCGGCAAGTCAGCTGCAGAATCT
>JAYRNL010000113.1:0-21908 GCA_041912235.1 Cyclobacteriaceae bacterium | reverse complement strand
TGGGCGTGGGCGTGCTGGCCATGATCATCCTGTTTCAGCCTGAGCTCAGGAAGTTCCTGCTGGTTATCGGTCGCAGCACCGAGCTGAACCGTGATTTTTTCAAGTCGCTCGCGCACTGGCGCACCCGGTACCACGACGACTTCGATGTGCACCAGGTCACCGAGGCAGTTAAGAACCTCAAGGCCACCCATACCGGCGCGCTGATTGTCTTCTCACGCGACAGCGAGCTCAAGTCTTATGTTGAAACCGGCGATCCGGTCGATGCAGAGGTCTCCAAACGGCTCTTGCTGTCCATCTTCAACAAGAACAGTCCACTCCATGACGGGGCGGTTATCATCTACAAGGGGCGCATCAAGGCCGCCCGGTGCGTACTGCCCGTAAGTGAAAACGACCACCTTCCGCCGCATTTTGGGCTACGCCACCGTTCGGCGCTCGGTATGAGTGAGATTACCGACACCCTGGTTATTGCCGTATCAGAGGAGACCGGGCGGCTCATCCTTGCCCGGGATGGAAAGTTTCTCCGCGGGCTGAAACTCTGGCAGGTGGAGCAGAAAGTGCTGGAATACCTCCACAGGGAGGAGCCGGAGAAGTGGGATATCCATCCTGCCGAGCCGGAGCGGGAAGAGGCTACCGAGGTAAAAGCCTGATCGTTTTGGGGTTACGCGTAATTTTTTCGTTATCTTCGTTGCAACTTTTTACCCTTACGTCTAGTAGATGAAGGAAGCCAGTCGGGCTAAATTTTACTTCGCCAAATATTTTTGCCTCGCCTTCGGGTTGCTGCAGTGGTTGGCTGCCTACTTACTCGTACACGAATCCACCCAGGATAAAAGCAAAGCGGCGGCGCTGTTCTTCTTCACCATCGGCTTGATCTTCATTTCCATTCAGCTGGTGATCGCGCCCAAACTCAAGCGGGTGGCCGTGGGCAAAAATCGCATCGCCATTATCGTCGACGGCGAGACGCGGCATTATGAATGGTCGGAGATCAAGTGGATCAAGCCCATTCCCATTGTGAACGCCTACAAACTAAAAATCCGGGGAAAGAAAAACCGGTTCTACTTTCTCCCCAGCCAGCAGGTTGATCCCGTTTTCGGATTTTCCAACGCGAAGCCTTCCCAACCGGATGATCTCCGGCGCAAATAATCGCTATTTCAGCACGCCCAGTTTCTTTCCTACTTCCGTGAATGCGGCAATGGCTTTGTCGAGGTGATGCCGTTCATGGGCAGCCGAGAGTTGCACGCGAATGCGGGCCTGACCCTTGGCGACAACAGGGAAAAAGAACCCGATGACATAGATGCCTTTCTCAAGCAGTTGCTCGGCAAACTGTTGTGCCAGCGGGGCCTCGTAGAGCATGATCGGCACGATCGGGTGCTCCCCGGGTTTGATGTCGAAGCCGGCTTTGGTCATCTCCGTGCGAAAGTACTTCGTGTTTTGTTCCAGCTTGTCGCGAAGCGCCGTGGTCTCGGAAAGCATATTAAATACTTCAATCGAAGCGCTGGTGATGGAAGGCGCCAGGGTATTGGAAAACAAGTAAGGTCGGGAGCGCTGACGCAAGATCTCGATGATTTCCTTCTTGCCGGAAGTGAATCCGCCTGAAGCGCCGCCGAGTGCCTTACCCAGCGTGCCGGTGATGATGTCCACACGTCCCTGTACACCGCGGTATTCCGGCACGCCGCGGCCGGTCTTTCCGAGGAATCCCGTGGCATGACATTCGTCGGTCATCACCAGGGCCTCGTACTGATCAGCGAGATCGCAGATGAGATCAAGCCGGGCGATTGTGCCGTCCATGGAGAATGCGCCATCCGTAACGATCATGATCTGCTTCGCGCCCGCGGCCCTGGCGTCATCGAGTTGTTTGCGGAGGTCCTCCATGTCGTTGTGCTTGTAGCGATAACGCATGGCCTTGCAGAGGCGAACTCCATCGATGATCGACGCGTGATTGAGCTCATCGGAGATGATGGCGTCGTCAGCGCCGAGCAGGGGTTCAAATACGCCGCCATTGGCATCAAAGGCAGCGGCATAGAGAATGGTGTCCTCCATACCCAGAAAGTCGGAGATCTTCTTCTCCAGTTCTTTGTGGATATCCTGTGTTCCGCAGATGAAGCGCACGCTGGACATCCCGAAGCCATGGGTATCGATAGCCTTCTTGGCTGCGGCAATTACGCGAGGGTGAGAGGACAGCCCGAGGTAGTTGTTGGCGCAGAAGTTGATGACCTCACGTCCGTCAGCCGTTTTAATATCGGCGCCTTGCGGCGTGGTGATAATCCTTTCCTTTTTATACAGTCCCGCTTCGCGGATACTCTGCAATTCCTTTTCAAGAACGGGTTTCAGTTTCTTATACATGGCTACAGGTTTGACGATGAAACGTACGACGTGCCGCAAATCTACAGGGGGCCGGTCAGAATCTGAAATTTTGATAACTTTCGCCGCTTTTTGCGACTCCGCACTTACCCTTCTTCATGAAAAAGACCACCATCCTTCTTATCGGCGCCGGCGGCCAACTCGGCAGCGAACTCACCCAAGGACTATGGCGCATCTACGGAAAGGACAATGTGATCGCCTCCGACATCAAGGATCCGGTGGGCATTCTCAAAGAGGGGCGATATGAGAAGTTTGATGTCATGCAGCGCGACAAGCTCTTCGAGCTCCTGAAGAAGAACGAAATCACCCAGGTGTATCACCTCGCCGCATTGTTGTCGGCCACCGGTGAAAAGGATCCGCGCTGGGCGTGGAAGCTGAACATGGAGAGTTTACTTTTTGTGCTGGAGGCCGCACTCGAATTGAAATTGCACAAAGTGTACTGGCCCAGCTCCATCGCTGCTTTCGGGCCCACCACCCCCAAACAGAACACGCCGCAGGACACCATCATGGACCCCACCACCGTGTACGGGATCACCAAGCTGGCCGGTGAACTATGGTGCGAATATTATTTCAGACGGTATGGTGTCGACGTGAGGAGCCTGCGGTACCCGGGACTGATCGGATGGAAGACGCCACCGGGCGGAGGCACCACCGATTATGCGGTGGACATCTACTTCAAAGCCTTAAAGGAAAAGCGTTTTGAGTGCTTTCTGTCGGCGGACACCTACCTCCCCATGATGTACATGGAAGATGCCGTGAAAGCCACCATTGATCTCATGGAGGCGCCGGCCGAAAAGGTGAAAGTGCGCAAAAGCTACAACGTTTCCTCCATGAGCTTTTGTCCGGCTCAGGTTGCCGCAACCATCAAGAAGCACATTCCCGATTTCACCATCACCTACAACCCCGATTTCCGCCAGGCCATCGCCGACTCGTGGCCGAAAAGCATTGACGACTCCGCCGCGCGCAAAGACTGGGGCTGGCAGCACCAGTATGGGTTGGAAGAAATGACGCAGGATATCCTGGACAATCTCCGGAAGCAAGGCGGTTATTGAATCACGATTCGTTTAACGGCCCGGAAATCGCCGCAGATAAACGTGAGGATGTAGATGCCCGGGCGCGCCGAAGTTTCAAAGGAAGGACCAGCACGACAGGATGGTAGCAATTTTCTTCATGGCTCAATTTTCAGGGCGCAAAACCAATGATATTATGCCTTCCAGGGTCAATCGGTAACCATTCCGTGACCCAATTGCATTATCTTTCCTCAGTAAATACAGCGCGGGCTTGAGCAAACTAAAGAAACTGGCTGGTGAAACCGCCTTGTATGGCCTGGGCAGTATCGTGCCCAGGGTTCTCAACTTCTTCCTCATCATGCTGCACACCCGGGTTTTTCATCCCGACGAGTACGGCATCTACACGAACCTCTACGCGTGGGTCGCGTTCCTCAATATCCTCTACCTCTTCGGCATGGAGACCGCTTATTTCCGGTTTGCCACCAAAGTGGGAGCCGATGAGCCCGGCATCTTCCGCAGCAGCCAGACGGTGGTCGTGGTGATTGGTCTTCTCCTCACCCTGCCACTTATTTTCTTCTCGGGTCCCATCGCCTCCATGGCGGGGGTTGGCGGGCATCCGGGATACATCACCTGGCTCGCCCTGCTCATGTTCATGGACGGTGTCGTGGCGATTCCGTTCGCGCGTCTCCGGCTTCAGAAGAAGGCGTCCTTGTTTGTGGCCGGCAAGCTGATCAACGTGGCGTTGATCATCGGGCTGAACCTTTATTTTCTCCTGGTCGTCTATGATCCATCGATCGGCATCGGGTATGCTATCCTCGCCAACCTGCTCGCCAATTCTTTCTACCTGATTCTTTTTGCCGGAACCCTTATCCGCTGGCGACCAACGTGGAATCCTTCATTAGCAAAAGAAATGTTTCAGTACGCCTGGCCCATTATGCTAATGGGCCTCGCCGGAATGACCAACGAGATGTATTCGCGTCTCACACTCACGTGGTGGCTGCCTGACGGATTTTATCCCGGCAGGGACGCCGATTTTGCGCTTGGCGTTTTCGGGGCTTGTTTCAAGTTTTCTGTGATTATTAATGTGGTGGTTCAGGCCTTCCGCTTCGCCGCAGAGCCGTTCTTTTTTTCCAATGCCGCCGACAAGAACTCACCTGACCTTTTTGCCCGCGTTAATCACTACTTCATCGTGGTGTGCGGGTTCATCGTGGTGTCCGTCACGGTTCACCTCGACTGGCTGAAATACCTCATCGATCAGGAATATTGGGAAGGCCTTACCATAGTTCCTTATCTGTTGTTCGGGTATTTGTTCCTCGGCGTATACTACAACCTGAGTGTGTGGTACAAGCTCACCGACAAAACCTATTTCGGTACGCTGATCACGGTGCTTGGCATGATCCTTACCATCGCGCTGAACTTTGTGTTGATTCCCATCCTCGGCTATGTTGGCAGCAGCCTCGCTACGTTGGGATGCTATTCTTTTATGGCCATGTTATCCTATGTACTCGGGCAGCGGTACTATCCGATTCCGTATTCCGTTAGTGGTGCTTTCTTTTACCTGGCCCTTTCCGTGATGTTGATTCTGGCTTGTTCAGCCATGCCGATTGGCAATCCGTATTTGTCTTTCTTGTTTCACTGTGGCCTCATGCTCGTGTACTTCATAGCCGCCTACATCCGCGAAAAAGACGGGCTCCTGCGGCCAACCAACTGACTCGATTTATCGTTACCTTTGAAATCCGACTTCCCATTTAGGTCACCCCGCACCCCGTGAGAAGCAAATCCATCCTATTAACCACCCTCCTGCTGGTGCTCCTGCTCCAGGGCGGAGCCTTTGCGCAACGCGACCGTCGCAAGAAACCCGAGACGACTGACGCGGTGTCGATGAAGATGCGCGAAGCGGAATCGATATTTACGGAGGGGATGAAGTATTTCATCCTCGAGGACTATTCCAAAGCACTTGGCGCTTTCCAGGCCGCGGCAGAAATAAATCCCGACGAGCCCATGGTGCATTTCAAGATCGCCGAGGTGTACACCAAGAGTTCCAACGGCGATGACCTGAACCGGGCGGTAGCCAGCATCGAAAAGGCTATTCGACTGGACCGGAAGAACGAATATTTCTATCTCCTTGCCGCAGAAATCTATACGTCGCAGAACAACTTTGCCAAAGCCGAAGAAGCACTGGAGACGCTGACGCGTGAAATACCCGGAGCCCAGGAGAACCTCTTCCAGTTGGCCGCTATTTACCTCTATGATC
This sequence comes from Cyclobacteriaceae bacterium, assembly GCA_041912235.1. GTDB lineage: Bacteria > Bacteroidota > Bacteroidia > Cytophagales > Cyclobacteriaceae > ELB16-189. The sequence continues at coordinate 16,286 of JAYRNL010000113.1, read as the reverse complement.
GCAAACTGGATGACGCCATCAAGACGTACAATCGCGCGGAAGCGGCCATGGGAGTCAACGAGACCTCGTCGCTCCAGAAAATGAAGATCTATCTCGACCAGGGGAAAGTCGATGCGGCCATTGACGAAGGCAGACGACTGATGGCCGCCTTCCCCGACGAGGAGCGGTACGTGATGATTGTTGCCGAGGCCCTCGCGCAAAAGGGCCAGCAAGCCAAGGCCATCGAATACCTTGAAAAGTTTCTCGCGGCTCATCCGGAAGGCGGGGCTTCCCGGCTGTTGCTCGCCGGACTCTATCGTGACACAGGACGCGAAAAGGAATCACGGGCTTTGGTGACCCAGGCTATCGCCGACCCGTCGGTGGAAATCACGTCCAAGCTGCTGGTACTGCAAACCTATGCCGCGCAAATCTCCCAGCAGGTGGCCCAGCAACGACCACTGGATGCGGACCTTGCCAGTTTCGTCACTGGGTTGTATGAAAAGATGAAGACCCAATATGCCGACGATCCCAACGTACACATCGCAGGAGGCAACCTCTTCATCGCCCTGCGTCGTAAAGCAGAAGCCGAGGGAGCTTTCCTCGCCGCGATTCAGCGCGGCTCCGCCAGTTTTGAAGCGTGGCAGAATCTGCTTGCCCTGGAAGCCGAGACGGGCAAGTTTGACAGCCTCATTTTTCATTCTGAGCAAGGCATGGAGATCTTCCCAAACCAGGCCATGCTTTATTACTTCAATGGATACGGTCACCTAAGCCAGCGTCATTATCGGGAAGCCATTTCCTCCCTGGAGCGGGCCAAGCGACTTTCATCGGCCAACCCGGGGTTGGTGCACGATCTCAACAGCATGCTTGGCGATGCGTATCACGGAGCGAAGGAGTATGTCAAGTCCGACCAGGCGTATGAAGATGCGCTGGTCTATAAGCCCAATGACCCGCTGGTGCTGAACAACTACAGCTACTACCTTGCCCTGCGCAAGGAACATCTGGAAAAAGCCGAGCGCATGGCTGCCCAGGTGATCAAGGAGCAGCCGAACAATGCCACCTACCTCGACACGTACGCCTGGGTGCTGTACGCACGCGATAAGTTCAAGGACGCCCGCAAAGTGATGGAACAGGCTCTCACGCTGCAGGGATTGTCGTATGTGCATTATGAGCATTACGGCGACATTCTCTTTCAGTTGGGCGATGTGGATGGTGCCGTGAAGCAATGGGAGAAAGCGCGCACCATGACCGATGATCACGACGCGCTGGACCGGAAAATTGCCAACCGCCGCCTGTACTAGACCCTGTTTTTCTTCGTTTCTTGCGTTACCTTTGCGGTTTCATGAAAAAAGCTGCGCTCCTGATATTCGTTGCGAGTCTGTTGCTCGCCTGCAGCAAGAAGGTGATCCCCACTACTCCGGCACCGGCGCCAAACCTGGAAATTCAGGAAATTGATTTCGACTATTTCCACGGCAAAGCCCGCATGGTATTTAACGACGGGAAGAAGGAAAGGGAAGTGAAGGCTCACATCCGAATTCGCAAGGACAGCGTGATCTGGATGACCTTCACCGTAATCGGCGTGCAGGGCGGCAAGGCGTTGATCAACCACGACTCCATAACCATTGTGTCGACCGTGGACAAGGAGTATTACGTATTCGACTATCCCAGCTTATCCAAGCGCTTCAACGTCGAAGTCAACTACCACACCATTCAATCCGCTTTTCTCGGCAACCTCATTTATCCACGGATGCCGGAGGACAAGATCAGCCAGGGAAACAGCTTTAACCAGCTCGACCAGCAGCGCGGTACCGTCGCACTGGTGAACCTGATCAATGCCACTACCCGAAAGCTGGAGAAAGTTGATATGAAGGAGCAATCCACCAACAATTCCGTCGTTATCAATTACTCCAACTTTCAACCCGTGGGCGACAAAACGTATCCGTTCAACGGAACCATCAGCATCGTTTACAAGACGCCGGGCGGGCTGGTCAATACCACTATTACCCTGGAATACAACAAAGCAGAGGTTGGCGATAAGGAACTGAAATTTCCTTTCAACATACCGAAGAAATATGAACGGCGTTAGACCGTGCTTTACCGCGCTCTTGCTTGTGTGGCTGCTGGCCGCTTATCCGGTCGCGGGGCAACGCACGACGAAGACGCAACTGCAAAAAGAGAAACAGGCCAACCTTGATCGAATCAAGGAAACGGAGAAGATCCTTTCGCAGACCTCCAGTCAGAAAAAGAGTTCGCTGGGTGAGTTGGCAGCTATTACCCAACGGGTACGCCAACAGGAGGCGCTCATTCTCTCCATCCAATCGGAGATTGAATTGATGAACATTGATATCGGTGAAAACAACGAAATCCTCCGTGCCCTGCAGAATGACCTCGGAAAACTGAAAGAGGAATACGGATCCATGGTATTCTCTGCTCAAAAAACAAGCGGCGGAGTTTCCAAGCTGATGTTCCTGTTCTCCGCCTCCACCTTCGATCAATTGGCGATGCGACTGAAGTACTTGGAGCAATACAGTACCGCGCGCAAGGAGCAAGCCGAGGTAATCCGCAAAGTGCAGGAACAGTTGGCCGAACAGGTGCTGCTCATTGAAGGAAAGAAGGACGACAAGAATAAACTCCTCGGCGAAGAATTTGCCGAGAAGAACAAATTCGACCAGTTGAAGCAAAAACAGAATGCGACGGTGCGGTCGTTGGAAAAAGAGGAGAAGAGGTTAAAATCCGAGCTGGCAGAGACCCGCAAATCCGTCGAGAAGCTCGACAAGCTGATCAGCGCCATTGTCAGGGAAGAAATGGAGCGGGCCGCGCGCGAAGCCCGTGAGGCGGCAGCCCGGAAGAAATCGAAAACGCCCTCCCGTATACCGGATCGGTCGCCGGATATGGTGGCTATGTCAAACTCTTTTGAAGAGAACCGCAACAAATTCCCCTGGCCGGCCACCGGCTTCATTTCTCAAAAGTTTGGACGCCAGAAACATCCGGTACTCCGGGGGATTGTAGTCAATAATGAAGGCATAAACATTCAAACCGCGCAAGGCGAAAAGGCGAGGGCCATATTTGCCGGCGAGGTTCGCGTAGTTGCCAATTTCCCGATACTGGGCAACTCGGTGATCATCAGCCACGGCGAATACTTCACCGTCTACGCCGGATTGCGGGATGTCAATCTGAAGAAAGGACAGAAAGTCACTACCAACCAGGAAATTGGCAGCATCCTGGTCAACAGCGAGGGGATATCGGAACTCCGCTTCCAAATCCGAAAGAATACCACGGCGCTGGATCCCGAATTGTGGCTAAAAGACTGATTTAAGGCTCTTTTGCCGTCTACAGGAACGGTGGGCGCATTTCAGAAATTTTCGAGTAATTTTGGCAACGGACAGAATCGAAAATCGGTTTATTCATCATAAAAGCATAACAAAATGAAAGCGGTCCTCTTGTTGTTGGGTGGTGTTGGTTTCCAGGAAATTCTCCTCATCGGAATATTTGTCCTGGTGTTCTTTGGCGCGAAGAAAATCCCTGAATTCATGAAGGGCTTGGGCAAAGGCGTTCGCGAATTCAAAGACGCGATGAGCGATGTCAAGAAGGAAGTCGAGGATGCCGGCAAACAAACCGGTCGCCTGGACGACGGCAAATAATCACCCCGTATCCCCCTGGCGATCACTTGCACTGATCGTGTTACGCATTTCCTTGATGCCATCGAGCGGCACAAGGACCTGAATGCTTTTTTGTCTGTCTATGCCGACGAGGCTTTGCACGCGGCAGGACGCATCGATGAAAAGATTAGGACGGGCACAGCCGGAAAACTCGCCGGCCTCGTGGTGGGCATCAAGGATGTCATGGCTCACCAACAGCATCCGCTCACGGCAGGAAGCCGCATACTCGGCTCATTTACTTCGACCTACACGGCAACAGCGGTACAGCGACTGATCGATGAAGACGCCATCATCATTGGACGTCAGAACTGCGATGAATTCGGCATGGGCAGCTCCACCGAGAATTCCGCTTATGGTCCAACAAAGAACCCTCATGGATCATCCCGTTCTCCCGGTGGATCTTCAGGCGGTTCAGCTGCCGCGGTAGCCGCCGGCTTGTGCGACATCTCCCTGGGATCGGATACGGGAGGTTCGGTCCGGCAACCCGCCGCCTTCTGCGGCGTCGTTGGGCTGAAGCCCACCTATTCCCGCGTTTCCCGGTACGGTCTCGTATCATATGCCTCCTCCTTCGACACCATCGGGATTATCGGCCGGGAAGTAGTTGAAATCGCCCGCGTACTCTCGGTGATCGCCGGCGCAGACAGCTTTGACAGCACCGTATCGCATCAACCGGTGCCCGATTACGCTGCCGATCTTTCCGAAGAGAGGCGATACCGCGTAGTCGTGTTCCGCAATATTCTCGAGTCGCCAGGAATGCAAGCCGAGGTGCGCGATGCCCTTCGCCTCGCCATAGACCAGCTTAAGGAAAAAGGTCATGAGGTGCAGTTGGTTGAGTTACCGTTGCTCGACTACCTGCTCCCCACGTATTACATATTGGCCACCGCCGAAGCCAGCGCCAATCTCGCCCGGTATGATGGTGTGCGGTACGGCTATCGTCATCCCGGCGCCCATGACCTTGACACCTTGTATACAAAGACGCGCAGCACCGGGTTCGGCAAGGAGGTTCAGCGGAGGATCCTTCTCGGCACCTTCGTGCTGAGTTCCGATTACCACGACACGTACTACGCGCAGGCTCAAAAAGTGCGAAGGTTGATACGGGATGAAACGCGGCGATTGCTCCAACACGCCGACATCCTGCTGACACCCACAGCACCGACAACCGCCTTTCCACTTGGAGGCTCCTCTGATCCATTAACCATGTATCTCTCCGACATATTCTCGGTTCAAGCTAACGTCGCCGGAGTACCCGCCCTCTCCTTCCCTTATGGGAAAGATGCGGAGGGGTTACCCATCGGGCTCCAGGCGATGGCCAATGACTTCCGCGAAGACACCCTGCTCAGGTTCGCCTTGGACATGAGGTTTGATCGTTAAATGCATGAGACGTACTTTTGAAGGATGAAAAGGCTGATTTTACCGGCGCTGATGGGTTTGTTGATCCATGAAGCCTCCGCACAGGAGGTTATGGTGGAGCAGGACTCCATTGCCGAACAGGTGGAATCCGAGCTGTTGGCCGGTGATTCCGTGTCGGATCCGGTGTTGTTCGCGTTGCCCCAGCAGTATGAATATGTCCCCGCCGAGGAAAGTCCGGAGTTAGTAGCAGACCGTCTGGCCTGTCTTCAACAGACCATTCCCCTTTCCTACACCAGCAACATCCACGGCTTCATCAATTACTTCACGATACGGAACAGGGACTATACGCGGCTGATGCTTCGCCGAAAGGATATCTATTTTCCGCTGTTTGAACGGTACCTCGCGCAATACAATCTTCCCCAGGAACTAAAATACCTGTCCATCATTGAATCGGGACTTAGTCCCCGGGCCGTGTCACGGGCGAGTGCAGTGGGCTTGTGGCAGTTCATGTCGTTTACCGGGCGTTACTTCGGGCTTCATCATGACGGATATATTGACGAACGGATGGACCCGGAGCGCTCCACCGAGGCCGCATGCAAATACCTGAAGCAGCTCCATACCATTTTTGGCAATTGGGAGTTGGCATTGGCCGCGTATAACTCAGGGCCTGGTACCGTCAAGCGCGCTGTGCGGCGATCAGGCTACAAAAAAACCTTCTGGGAAATCTATCGCTACCTTCCGCGCGAGACGCGCTCCTATGTCCCACAGTTTGTCGCGATCATCTACGCGATGAACTATGCCGAAGAACACAACATGGCCAACCTGGCACCGGAAGAAATCATGCCTCATGACACCGTCGTCCTGAGACAATACGTTCACCTGGAGACTTTCGCTTCGCTGACCGGTACCTGCGTCGAGGAACTCCACAGCCTCAATCCTTCGCTACGCCGAAACGCCATTCCCCAGACAGAAAAACCCTTCTACCTGAAGTTACCGGTGTCCGCCAAGGAAGCGTTGAACCTCAATCGCGCAGGCATACTGGATTCATCCTCACGGGTGGGTCGAAAAGAAATCGAAGTGCTGGTGGCCAATACACCGGGCAATACAACCGGTCGGGAGCCTGTCGTTTATAAAGTCAAATACGGCGACGCGCTTGGCCTGATTGCCCAACGGTTTCATGTTCGAATTACGGACATCCGGCAGTGGAACAACCTTCGAAGCAATACCATCCGAACGGGGCAGAAGCTGACCATTTGGGTTCGGGCGTCACAGAAAAATCAAGCGTCAGTTTCCGATCAGGAAGCGGTGCCTTCAGGCAACACTTACGTCGTTCAGCAGGGGGATACGCTTTGGGACATCTCCCGTAAGTTCAAAGGGGTCACCATCGAAAAACTGAAAGCCCTCAACAACCTTAAGAGCAATCAGCTTTCTCCGGGTATGAAACTCATCCTGGGCTGAAGGCCAATCACTCCGAGCGCAGTGAGTTCACCGGGTTCACCGTGGCAGCCCGCATGGACCGGTAGCCCACCGTAAACGCTGCAATGAGGAGGGTCAACCCCAATCCCGACAGGAATAATCCGGGACCGAGTGTGATCTTATAGGCAAATTCACTCAGGTATCGGTTCATCCCCCACCAGGCCAGGGGCGCCGCGATAAGGAACCCAATGGCAATCAGCAAGGCGAATTCGCGGGAGAAGATCAACAATATGCTTTCCACGCTGGCGCCCAATACCTTCCGTATGCCGATTTCCTTGGTTTTCTGATTGGCCATAAACGACGCTAAACCGAACAACCCCAGGCAGCCAATGAATATGGCGAGCGACGAAAAGATGCTCATCAGAATCGACACCCGTCCCTCGCTTTCATAGAATTCTCGGATGGATTCATCCATGAATTCGTACGAGAAAATGAATTCCGGGTAGGTGGCCTCCCAGTGTTTGCGAATATCCGCTATGGTAGTCTGCATTTCCGTGGGGCGGATCTTCACCGACAGCGTCCGGTAATTCCGGATTCGGTTCAGAAGGATGGTTGCCTCAATGGGCGAGTGAAGGGATACCGTGTGAAAATCCTTTACCACGCCGACCACAGGAAGATTTTTCCCCCACATGCGGATACGCTTTCCTACGATCTCCGAAGGCGTGGCATGCCCGGTAAGCGCAGCGAGTTTTTCGTTGACCAGGAATCCTTGCGCAGTATCCAGGTCTTGGAGATTGGCGCCGGCAACCAGGGGCATTCCAAACAGCTCCAGGTAATGGCTGTCAATCGTCTTCACCTGGGTCTCGTAGAAATCCTCTTTCCCTTCGAGATTGAACCCCGTTCCGCTCACACTTCCTGAAGACGGGGGTGTGTTACAGAGGCTCGCCATTTCCACACCGGGAAGTCGCATGAGTTCGTCGCGCAGTGTCCGCATTTTGCTTGACCGAGAACTATCCATAAACGCGGGGTTCTCCCCTACGGGAATCGGCACTGTGATGATTGCATCCTTCCTGAACCCGAGGTCTTTATTGCGGAAATAGTTCATCTGGGTGATGAGGACGAGCGTGGCGATCACCAGAAACTGACTGATGAAGAACTGTAATACCACCAGGCCGCGGCGGAGGTAGAATCCGGAAGATCCGCGGTTACTCATTTGATTCTTTAACGCCAGCACAGGGCTGAACGACGAGACCTCCATCGAAGGATAGTGGCCGGATACGGCTGAAACGCAAATCACGATCCCTATCAGGAAGGCCCACAGGGTAACATCAGAAACAGACAGGGAAAGCTTCAAGTCAAGAAATCCATTCAATAGATTCAACGACAGTTGCGCCAGCGCCAACGCCAACAGGGTAGCGGTGACGGTTACCAGGGTGGTTTCTCCAAGGAACTGCATGACCAACTGCTTGCGCGTGCTTCCTAACGATTTGCGGATTCCGACTTCCTTGGATCGCTTGACGGCTTCGGCCGTGGACAGGTTAATGAAATTTATGCACGCCGTCAGCACAAGAAAGATGGCAATGATGCTCAGTGCCAGCAGCATTTGCCGGCTCACCGTGTTGTAATTGTAGTTGCCGAATCGATCGTCGAAGTGAATGTCACGCAAGGGCTGGATTACATAGGAACGATTGTCCCGGTTGTCGTTTCCTGCGTACTTCTTCACAAATTCGGGGATGCGGGCCTCGATGTCCTTAACTTTCGCATCCTTTTTAAGCAGGAAGTAACAATGCTCATCACTCCAAATGCTGTTCCAGCCATGTTCATCAAGCTCCTTCTTCACGGTGGCATACGATAGCATTACGGAAAAAGGAAGATCTGTATTAGCCGGGGGATCCTCCACTATGGCCGTTACCTTGTAGTCTTTGTTGTCATATTGAAACACCTCCCCCAGGGCATCGTCTTTTCCAAAATATTTCAGCGCCCACGAGCGCGCAAGGACGGCCTCGTTGGGTTCGTCGAGTGCTTTATCCATGCTCCCGGCCAGCACCTTCCGGTCAAAGAGCCTGAAGAAATTGGGTTGGATAAAGGCCAGACCTCGCTCTTCAGCGAACCGCTTAGGCTCCCCGGCACCTTGATGCACGGTAACGAGGCCTCCATTGCGATAGGAGGTGAACGTTACTTCCTCGGCTTCGGGGAAGTCGAGACGAAACGCCTCGGGCAGCACCGCGGGCACACCGGAGGTAAACTCGTCGCCGCTGTTCCCGCGTGACTTGGTATTCACGCGATAAACGCGTTCACCGTTTGAATGGAAGGTGTCAAAACTATTGTGGTAGCGGACCAGGAGAAAAAGGACCAGACTGGCGCTGATGCCCAACGTCAGGCCCATGATGTTCAGCAGCGTACTGCCTTTTTCCCTCCTCAGGTTTCGAATGGCGGTCTTGAGGTAATTCCGAAGCATAACAAAATGGTTTTCCGGTAGATGATGGTTAAGGCCGTAAAGTTTTGTTCCCGTCCAATTATGGTGCCGAAGCCCATTTTGAGCTCCCAAGCGAATTGGGTCATGTTTCGATGTCCAAAATCGGCGCTATCTGTCCGACAACGAACGGATTCTCCCCTGTTCGTGTTACAGGATTATTACCTTTGCTTCATGCTCCAGCAAATTCTGATTGGAATCCTCTTCCTGGGGGCCCTTGGTTTTCTCATCAACGTGATGGTTCGAAGCTTTCGATCCAAGGCGGCCTGCGCTTCCGGTTGTGGCAAATGCGCCATGGATACTGCCCCCGCAGAATGGCCGGGAAAGGCTACGCCCAAACCGTAGTTCCTTCTGTGCAATTTCTGCACATCTCTATCTCACTTCTTGATTTCAACAACGAGGCTCTGAAAGTGTTGTAAGGGGCGCTGTTCCAGATCTCGCGGAAGGATTGTGTCCCCGCATCGCCCAGCACGTGCTGCGCATCTTTATCAAAGCAGCAGGGAACCACGCGGCCATCCCAGGTTATCACGCAACTACTCCACATTCTCCAACATTGATTCAGCAAAGGGTTCTTGATGGAATACGTGCCGTCCTCATGCTTTCGATATCGCGAATAATGGTCTTCCGTTGGTATCAGGCCGGATCCGTTCTTGTAGTCATAGATTTGCGCCGTTTTCAGCACAACTTGATCCACGCCGAGCTCACGGGCAAGCCGGTATACATCCGGTACCTGGTGTTCATTGGGTTTCACCACCAGGAACTGGAAGATAACATGGGGCGTCGACGAGCGCAGTTCCTTTCGGAGCCGGAGTAATGTTTTCGTTCCCTCGATAACCTTTTCCAATTTCCCTCCGACCCGGTACGAGGCGTAGGCCTCTTGTGTTGTTCCGTCTATGGAGATGATCAGCCGGTCCAGTCCCGACTCAATTGTCTTGCGGGCCTGCTGCTCATCGAGGAAGTGAGCGTTCGTGGAGGTGGCCGTATATATATTCTTTTGCGAGGCATGGCCCACCATATCGGTGAACCCGGGATGCAAGTAGGGCTCGCCCTGAAAATAGAAGGTCAGATAGGACAGGGTCGGCGCCAGTTCGTCAATCACTTTGCGAAAAATCTCCTCGCCCAGCATTCCGGTGGGCCTGGTGAACGACCGAAGTCCGCTGGGACATTCCGGGCAGCGCAAATTGCATGACGTGGTTGGCTCAATAGCCAGGCTGATTGGCATGCCCATGATTTTCGCCTTACCCGTGATCCGTGATTTGTGGTAGCTAAGCCAAACTTGGGCGGCGTTCGATAGTCGACTCGGCGTCTGCTTCGATATAAACTGGATTCCGTCACGGATGTGATTGCCCATAGTTCAAAAGTAAGGCACGCCTCATGAATTGTCTTTATCTTACCGGACAATTCAAGCCCTGCGCGTGAAGAAACGGATCATTTTGTTCCTGTGGTTAATGCCCTTCTCCATGGCCTGGAGCCAGTCCGTCGTGCTTACGCCTGAAGCGGAAATCTCCGTCATCACCTGTGGCCCCGACCATAATGAATTATACGCCGCCTTCGGCCACAGCGCCATTCGGGTTTATGATCCCGCCAACCGAATCGACTACGCCTACAACTATGGGGTCTTTGACTTTGATCAGCCGAACTTCTATTTGAACTATACCAAAGGTTTGCTGCTGTTCAAACTGGGCGTATACGCCTATCCGGACTTTGTCAATTCATACCGCTATTATAACCGGTGGGTGACCGAGCAGGTGCTTGATCTTTCCGCTGCTCAAAAGCAGGCCATATTTGACTACCTGGAATGGAACGCTCTACCGGAGAATGAAACCTATCGTTACGATTATTTTTACAACAATTGCGCCAACAAGGTCAGGGATGTGTTTGCCCAGGTACTCGGCGACTCTATCCGCTTTGACGGCTCCTATATTACCTCGCGCTATACGATCAGGCAGCTGACGGATCTCTACCTGACCAATCATCCCTGGGGTGATCTCGGAATTGATATTTGCCTGGGTTTGCCTATTGACAAAATGGCTACGCCGTATGAGTACATGTACCTGCCCGATTACGTGATGTCAGGATTTGATCATGCCACCCTTACCCGAAATGGTAGTACGGTGCCCGCGGTGAAATTGAAAGTGCCCACGTTTGTGAACATGCCTACCGAACCCCAGGCGGCTCCCGTTCATCCCTGGACCGCCTTCGGATGCTTCCTGGGGCTCACCATCCTATTAAGTATTGTGGATGCCCGGAGGAAGGTTGTCTCTCTGTGGTTTGATGCACTATTGTTCACGATCCTGGGAATGGTTGGTGTGCTGCTTCTCCTACTCTGGACGGCAACCGATCATGCGGCGGCGGCAAAGAATTTCAATTTACTTTGGGCGCTACCGACCCACTTGATTATTCTTCCGGTGCTCTTCGGCAAGCTGAGATCTCAGGCAAAGAAATACTTCCTGGGCGTCGCCGTACTTTCAATTATGCTGCTGGCCGTGTGGTTCTGGCTGCCACAACAAATGAATGTATTCCTGATCCCCCTGGTCGTGTCTATACTGCTTCGTTCGGCTGTGATCAGTCGCTGGCTGGTGATTCCCAATCCATCCTGATCACATGTGAAGTGATCGGTTGGCCGTCGCCGCCAGGCAGGCTTCTTTCACCGCTTCCATGTAGGTCGGGTGGGCATGTGACATTCTGGCCACATCCTCGGCAGCTGCGCGGAATTCCATGGCCGTGACTCCCGCCGCGATCATATCCGCAGCGCGCGCGCCGATAATATGCACGCCAAGAATCTCATCGGTGGACTTGTCGGCGAGGATTTTCACCAAGCCATCGGTATCCATGCTGGCCCGTGCCCTCCCCAGGGCCTTGTAGGGAAATTGCCCCACTTTGTAAGCCCGTCCTTCTGACTTGAGTTGTTCTTCCGTGTACCCAACACTGGCAACTTCCGGCCAGGTGTATACCACACCGGGAATGAGCAAATAGTTAATGTGAGGCTTCTGCCCTGCCAGGTGCTCCGCGACCATGACGCCTTCCTCCTCGGCTTTGTGAGCCAGCATGGCACCACGTACCACGTCGCCAATGGCATAGATGTTTGGCACCAAAGTCTGGAGGTGATCGTTAACCGGAATGCGGCCCTTCTCCAGCGCAATTCCTGCGTTCTCTATGGCAAGTCCATCGGTGTAAGGACGACGACCCACGCTGACCAGGCAATAGTCTCCGCTCAGTGTGATGGCCGCGCCGCCATCTTTTGGCTCGGCCTGCAATACAACTTCCTTTCCTTTGTTTTCAACCGACGTGACCCGGTGACCCAGGTAAAATTCCATTCCCAATTTCTTGGTCACTTTGAACAACTCCTTGCCAAGTGTACCATCCATGGTTGGAATCAGGCTGTCAAGGAACTCAACCACCGAGACCTTCGAGCCCAGTCTTGCATAGACGGATCCCAACTCCATGCCGATTACGCCACCACCTATGACGATGAGGTGTTTGGGAATCTCCTTCAACTCCAGGGCCTCTGTGCTCGAGATAATTCGTTTCTTGTCAAAGGGTGCGAATGGAAGAGCGGTCGGTTTGGAGCCGGTGGCTATGATCACATTCTCGGCAGTCAGGTTGCTGCTCTTGCCGTCCTTGCTGGTCACTTTGATGGTATTCTTGTCGACAAAAGACCCTACCCCTTTGTAGACGTCGACTTTGTTCTTCTTCATTAGGAAGGCGACCCCGTCCACATTGGCTTTCACCACCTCGGCCTTTCGCTTGATCATTTGCGCGAGGTTGGCTTTGGGCTCCGAGATCTCAATACCATGGGTCTTGAAGTGCTCTTTGGCATTGATGAAATGCTCAGAAGAATCCAGCATGGCTTTCGATGGAATGCAACCCACATTAAGGCAGGTTCCGCCCAGGGTGTCATACTTCTCGATGATGGCCGTCTTCATGCCCAGCTGGGCGCAACGGATCGCGGCTACATAGCCACCCGGGCCAGAGCCGATAATGACAACTTGATATTGCATAGTGCTCATTTCAAACGCCCAGAATTAGCCGTCCCGGATCTTCCAGCATTTCTTTTACACGAACAAGGAAACTAACCGACTCGCGTCCATCCACAATGCGGTGATCGTACGAAAGTGCCAGGTACATGATGGGCCGAACGACGATCTCTCCATTCTTCACCACCGGGCGTTCAACAATATTGTGCATACCCAGGATCGCCGATTGCGGAGGATTAATGATCGGCGTAGAAAGCATGGAGCCAAATACGCCGCCGTTGGTAATCGAAAATGTTCCTCCGGTCATTTCTTCGATAGACAATTTCCCATCACGGCCCCGTGTGGCCAGCCGGACCACTTCACTCTCGACCTGGGCAAAGGACAGTGACTCAGCATTGCGGATAACGGGGACCACAAGCCCCCGGGGCGTTGATACGGCGATGGATATGTCGCAATAGTCATGATACACCACTTCGTCCTTGTCGATGGAGGCATTCACCGCCGGAAAATCCTTCAGCGCCACACATACGGCCTTGGTGAAGAATGACATGAATCCAAGGCCCACACCGTACTTCTCCTTGAATGAATCCTTGTATTTACTGCGGAGGTCCATGACCGGCTTCATGTCCACTTCATTGAAGGTGGTTAGCATAGCCGTCTCGTTCTTCACGGCCACAAGCCTTCTGGCGATTGTTTTGCGGAGCGAGGTCATTTTTTCGCGACGCTCACTGCGGGCGCCCGGTGATGCCATTGCCGGAGCGGCAGCAGGTACTGAAGGTTTGGCTTCCTTCGGGGCCTGGGTTGCCTTGGCTGCATCTTCTTTTGTTATCCGTCCACCCACTCCCGTTCCGGTTACTTGTCCCGGAGCGATTCCCTTTTCGTCAAGAATTTTTGCCGCTGCAGGTGAGGGAGTTCCTGCTGCGTAGGATCCGCTTGAAGAGGGCGCAGCCGCGGGAGTTGATGAAGACTGGGCTGGGGAAGCAGCCGGCGCTGCTGTAACTCCCTCCATGACCTCTATCTTGCAGATGAGTCCCCCAATGGGCAGCGTAGTCTTTTCCTTCGCTACAATGCGCAGAATTCCATTAGCCTCGGCAGGCAATTCAAAGGTCGCCTTGTCCGATTCCACTTCGGCTATGACTTCATCAAGGCGCACCAGGTCTCCGTCTTTCCTGAGCCAGGATGAAATAGTCACTTCCGTGATTGACTCACCGACAGCAGGCACTTTCATCTCCTTGATCGCTCCCGTGGCCTTGGCAGGTGTTGACGCTGCGGGTGGGGATGAAGCTGCCTTGCTCGCCGCCGCAGGTGCTTTGCTTTCAGTCTTTGCGGCCGGAGCAGCCCCTGCACCTTCAATCTCGCAGATCACGGCGCCGATGGGAACGGTATCCCCTTTCTGCTTAATGATTTTCAGCACACCATCCTGGGATGCCGGTAGTTCAAAGGTAGCCTTGTCCGACTCCAGTTCGGCAATCACTTCATCCATCTTCACCGTGTCGCCGTCCTTCTTCAGCCAGTTCGCAATGGTGACTTCGGCGATGGACTCTCCGACGGTGGGTACTTTTACTTGAGTTGCCATGGGCGTAATGCGTTAAGATTGTTCGATTAAATAGGTCAGACCTCAAAGGCCTGGTTGATGATCTTCTCCTGTTCTGCCTTGTGCACTTTGGAATAGCCGGTGGCAGGCGAAGCGCTGGCCTTGCGGGAAATGAACTCCATGGACTGGCCCGGCATCATCCGTTGAATAAAGGAGAGCGCACCCATGTTCGCCGGTTCCTCCTGAACCCATACGACCTTGGCGCCTTTATACTTCTTCAGCAAGGCCTGCAATTGAGTTTCCGGGAATGGATAGAGCTGCTCAATCCGAACGATCGCCGAATCTTTGACTTTCCGTTTCGTCTGGGCTTCCAACAGGTCGTAATAAATCTTGCCATTGCAGAGGATCACCCGTTTCGTCTCCTTCGGTGTTGCCGCCGAATCATCGATTACCTCCTGGAATGAACCGGCTGTGAATTCCTTGAGTGGTGATACTACCGCCGGGTGGCGGAGCAAGGACTTGGGGGAAAACACAACACAAGGCTTCCGGAAGTGCCACGTCACCTGGCGACGCAGCAGGTGGAAAATATTCGCCGGCGTGGTGGGATTGCACACAATCATGTTGAACTCGGCGCACAGCTGGAGGAAACGTTCGGGCCGGCAACTGGAGTGTTCAGGTCCCTGCCCTTCATAACCGTGAGGCAGCAACATGACCAAGCCATTCATCCGCTGCCATTTTGATTCCGCACTGGACATGAATTGGTCGATCATGACCTGGGCGCCGTTAACGAAGTCACCAAATTGAGCCTCCCAGATTACCAGTCCAAAGGGGTTGGACATCGCGTATCCATACTCAAAGCCCAACACACCAAACTCTGACAGCAGGGAGTTATAGATGTGAAACTTCTGCTGCCCCTCCTGGATGTGGTCGATTCCGCAATACGGCTCATTGGTATTGGCGTCGAAGAAGTACGCATGACGGTGCGAAAAAGTACCGCGTTTCACATCCTGCCCTGACATGCGAACAGGTGTACCTTCAGCCAGCAAGGATCCGTAGGCCATCAGTTCGGCCTCGGCCCAACCCAGCACTTTGTCCTCGAAGAAGGCTGCTTTGCGATCCTTGAGCAGCTTTTCAATTTGTTTCAGTGGTTTGAACTCCGAGGGTATGGTGGTGAGCGCTTTGCCCACTTTGTCTACAACGGCCTGCTTGATGTGCGTGGGGGGCGATTTCTCAAAATCTTCCGGCTTGGCACGCTCCATCTTTTCCCATTCCTCTTCAAGCTTCTGCGGTTTATACGGCAGCGGCTTCTGTTTGACTTCATTCAGCCGGTCCTGCAGCTGATTGCGGAAACTTTTGTCCATTTCATCCGCTAGCGCGGCATCCACATCTCCCCGTTCGATGAGTTTTTTGACATAAACCTCGCGCGGGTTGGGATGTTTGGCAATCAGGTTGTAAAGCTTGGGTTGGGTGAATTTTGGTTCATCGCTTTCATTGTGCCCGTGCCGACGGTAGCACAACATGTCGATGAAGATGTCTTTCCCGAATTTCTGCCGGTACTCCACGGCGAGTTGGGCGCAAAACGTTACGGCCTCGGCGTCATCTCCGTTTACGTGAAGTACGGGAGCGTCAATGATCTTTGCCACGTCGGTGCAATAGATGGCCGAGCGGGCGTCTTCATAATCCGTGGTGAAGCCGACCTGGTTGTTGATCACAAAGTGTACCGTTCCGCCGGTGGTATAGCCCGGCAACCCAGACATCTGCACCAGTTCATACACAATCCCCTGGCCTGCCACGGCCGCATCGCCATGAATAAGAATCGCCATGGCTTTGTCAAGCTGTCCTTTGTATTCATCATCGATCTGGCCTCGCGTGTATCCCAGCACCAGGGAGTCCACCACTTC
>JAYRNL010000112.1:0-5926 GCA_041912235.1 Cyclobacteriaceae bacterium | reverse complement strand
ATTTTCCAGGTGTATTATGAAGAAAACCTGATCGACTCGGTCAATAAAAATGTGGGAAAAATCGGATTGGTGTTGCTGGGCATAGCCTCCCTCCTGATGGTCATTGTGGTCCTGCTCATCAACAACACCCTCCGGCTGGCCCTTTTCTCGCAGCGATTCCTCATTCGCAGCATGCAACTGGTCGGCGCAACCCGCACCTTCATTCAGATGCCCTTCATCCTGCGTTCGATGCTATTGGGCCTGATCGCTGCCTTGTTGGCTTCAGCCATGTTATGGGGTTTGATCCGTTACGGGCATTCCCGCATTGAGGAACTTCGCATGTTGCAGAATGAATCCCGACTGCTGATCCTCCTTGCCAGTCTGCTGGCATTGGGTATTTTTGTGGCCGCCGTCAGCACCTGGCGTGCCGTGCGACGCTATTTGAAACTCTCCCTGGACGAATTATACTGAACCTATGAGCAAGCTCCCCTTCGGAAAGAAGAACTACCAGCTAATGGTGATCGGATTGCTGATCCTCGCTGCCGGATTCACCATCATGACGCTCGACAAAGAGCCTCACGGCTTTGGCTTCCTCGGTTTAACGCTGGGCCCCATGGTCGCACTCGCCGGTTTCGTCGTAGAGCTTTTCGCCATCCTCAAGAAGCCTTCGGACCAGTAGTCCATGTCCATCCTCCAGGCCATAGTCCTTGCCATTATTGAGGGGATCACCGAGTTCCTGCCCATTTCTTCAACCGGTCACATGATCATTGGATCGACCGTGATGGGTATTTCAAGCGACGACTTTGTCAAGACATTTACGATAGCCATCCAACTCGGGGCCATTTTGTCGGTGGTCGTGCTGTACTGGAAACGCTTCTGGCAATCTTTCAAATTCTATTGGGTGCTTGCCGTCGGGTTTATCCCCGCGGCCATCATAGGTTTCCTCCTCAATGACGCTATCGACAGCCTCCTGGAACGCGTCGATGTGGTGGGTTGGATGCTGATTGCCGGCGGCCTCGTTCTGCTTTTTATAGACCGCTGGTTTGCCCGTACGGCAGAAGAAGGGTCCTCCGCTGTTTCGTATCCCCGCGCATTGAAGATTGGGTTATACCAATGCCTGGCGCTGGTACCCGGCGTGTCACGGTCGGCTGCCACCATTATTGGCGGACTGGCCGTAGGACTTAACCGCCGAACCGCCGCTGAGTTTTCATTTTTTCTTGCCATTCCAACCATGCTCGCGGCCACCGGGTATAAGCTGCTCAAGTACTACGCTGCCGGCCATGCCTTTGGGAATGAGCAACTGGTCTTACTGGTCGTCGGCAACGTGGTTGCGTTCCTCGTGGCCATGGCCGCCATCAAATTCTTTATCGGTTACCTGACGCGGCATGGTTTCCGACTGTTTGGCTATTACCGAATTGCGGTCGGAATTATCATCCTGGCGCTCTATTATTTTGGCGACGTTAGTGAAGTTATCTGATGGATACCACGGAGGGCCTTGTACTGCTGGTCGACAAACCACTGGAGTGGACCAGCTTTGATGTGGTCAACAAGCTGCGGTATATCCTACACACGCGAAAGATAGGTCATGCCGGAACCCTGGATCCCCTGGCAACCGGGTTGTTGATCATCTGCGCAGGCAAGTTGACGAAGCGGATTGATGAGTTCCAGGGGTTGGAGAAGGAGTATACAGGCACCCTTACCCTGGGGCAAACCACACCATCCTATGACCTGGAAACGACCCCGACTCCTCCCGTTGATCTTTCGGGCATCGCGGAAGGCGACGTGCGTTCCGCTGCAGCTTCGTTTGTGGGGACGATCGACCAAATACCACCGGCACATTCTTCCATAAAGATTAACGGGAAGCGCGCCTACAGTCACGCGCGGAAAGGTCATACCGTTGAACTCAAGCCCCGCTCCGTAACGATCAGCCAGTTTGAAATTACCGCTTGTCGGTTTCCGGATGTTGATTTCAAGGTCACCTGCTCCAAAGGAACGTACATCCGAAGCCTTGCCCATGACCTGGGACAAAAACTCGGCGTGGGTGCACATTTGTCAGCGTTGCGAAGGACACGCATAGGCACCTTTACGGTTGACCACGCCGAAACCCTGGAACAAATCCGGCAACGATACGAGGCTACTCCCTCCCTCTCATGAAAATCTACCACACCCCGGACGATTTCAACAGGCTCCCCTTCGCCGTGGTTACCAGCGGGACTTTCGACGGGGTGCACCTGGGGCACCAGAAAATCCTTGACCGGGTGAAAGAGATAGCCCTTCGGTCGAAGGGTGAGACGGTGGTGATCACGTTTTGGCCACATCCCCGGTTAGTGCTGAAGCCGGAAGACCAAACGCTCAAATTGCTGAACACCTTTGAAGAGAAAGCCGAGCTTCTCAAGGAGCAAGGCATTCAACACCTGGTACGCATCCCCTTCACCCGCGAGTTTTCCCAACTTTCCTCAGAGGAATTTGTTCGTCGCATTCTCGTTGACACGATCGGCACCCGGAAACTGGTCATCGGATACGATCATCACTTCGGAAAGAATCGTGAAGGGAGCTTTGAACTACTGAAAGCCCAGGGGCCCCAACTCGGATTTGACGTGGAGGAAATCCCGGCACAGGACATCGACCATATCACGGTAAGTTCGTCGGCCATCCGGAGCGCGCTGGAATCGGGAGACGTTGAAACGGCATCGCATCTTCTGGGACGATCCTATTCCATAACCGGCATGATCGTAAAGGGCGACCGGCTGGGCCGGGTCATGGGTTACCCCACGGCCAACATTTCCATTGAATCTCATTTCAAATTGATACCCGCCGATGGTATTTATGCCGTTAGGGTACGCCATGCAGGCAAAGGGTACGGAGGAATGCTCTATATCGGTGTGCGCCCCACGATTAACGGTGTAAAGCGCTCCATAGAAGTGAATATCTTCGATTTTGATAGCGATATTTACGGAGAAACGCTGACAGTGACCTTTGAAAGACTGTTACGCACCGATTCCAGGTTCAAGGACCTGGAGGCACTGAAGGACCAACTTCATCGAGATAAGCAACTGGCACTCGAGGCACTCCGGCAGCGGAAATAATATTGCACCCATCATGATCAATAAGACAGTCAAGGACGCAGACGAGGCCATTCGCGATATTCCTGACCATGCCACGCTCATGGTGGGTGGATTCGGACTTTCCGGAAATCCGGAAAATTGTCTCAAGGCGCTCCTGCGAAAGGGGACGAAAGGACTGACTTGCATATCCAATAACGCCGGCGTTGACGACTTTGGCATCGGCCTGCTGCTGAAGACCCGCCAGGTGAAGAAGATGATTTCTTCGTACGTCGGTGAAAATGAAGAGTTTGAGCGGCAGCTGCTTTCCGGAGAATTGGAAGTGGAACTGATTCCGCAGGGAACATTGGCGGAACGAATTCGTGCAGGCGGGGCCGGCATACCGGCCTTCTTCACACCAGCCGGCGTCGGCACCGAAGTGGCGGAAGGGAAAGAGACACGGATCTTTGATGGCAAAGTGTACCTGATGGAACGATGGTTACGTGCGGATTATTCGCTGGTCAAGGCATGGAAGGGTGACACCTTGGGAAATCTCATATACCGAGGCACCGCCAGGAATTTCAACCCCATGATGGCGGCTGCAGGCACAATCACCATCGCTGAAGTGGAGGAGTTGGTTAAGCCGGGTGAACTGGATCCCAACATGATTCACACGCCAGGAATTTACGTGCACAGGATTTTCCAGGGTGTCAACTACGAGAAGCGTATCGAGCAGCGCACCGTGACCAAAACGTAAACCCTGACAGTGCTTTTACCCGGGCCAAGGTACGTGAACTAAATTTGAAACAGGATGCTGGACAAGATTGGAATTGCAAAACGGATCGCGCAGGAGGTAAAAGATGGCATGTACATCAACCTGGGGATTGGTATTCCCACGTTGGTAGCCAATTACATTCCTAAGCATATTCATGTGATTCTCCAGTCGGAAAACGGCTTGTTGGGGATTGGTCCCTTCCCTACCGAGGACAAAGTCGATCCGGATTTGATCAACGCTGGAAAGCAGACTATTACGATGGTGCCAGGTTCAGCACTTTTTAGTTCGGCGGAGAGTTTCGCGATGATCCGGAGTGGGAAAGTTGACCTCACCATCCTCGGCGCCATGGAAGTCTCCGAGAACGGCGATATCGCCAACTGGAAGGTGCCGGGCAAAATGGTGAAGGGCATGGGCGGCGCCATGGACCTGGTGGCGTCGGCAAAAAATATCATCGTGGCCATGCAGCACTGCAGCAAGGATGGCGCTTCCAAATTGCTCAGGAAGTGTACTCTGCCCATTACGGGTCTTTCGTGTGTAAAGAAGATTGTTACCGACATGGCCGTTCTGGATGTGCTCCCTCAGGGTGGCTTCAGGCTACTTGAACGTGCGCCTGGCATTTCCGTCGAACAGATCAGGAAGGCCACAGAAGGCCGACTCGAAGCGGCAGCCGATGTGCCAGAGATGACCATCCAATAACTATCTTGCGGCCCCTTAGCCGGTACGACATGAAGACTTCAACGATCCAGTTCACCGTTCACCTCGACGATTCAAATACCCCCGAACGAATCGAGTGGGACGCTACCGATAAACCCGATCCCGGGATGACTGAGACCAAGTCCATCAGCATTTCCCTTTGGGACCATGCCCAGAAGAACACCATGCGCATCGACTTATGGTCCAAAGACATGCCCGTAGATGAGATGAAGCGGTTTTATATCGACTGCATCGGCGGACTCGCCCAGAGTGTGCTTTCCTCGACCGGTGACGAAAAGATGGCTGCTGAAATGAGCGCCCTGTGTGACCGACTTGCCCATCATGTGCGCGAGTCGGAGAAAGGCTGATTTATCCCTTATCCGGACTGCAACCGGTCCCAAATTTCCGGTGCCACAAACGTTTGTATTTCTGCAAATTCTTGTAGATTTAGCAGATTAAAACCTTCCACCTTATGAAAAAAGTTTACACATGGTCGCTGCTGTCCCTCTTTGTTCTCCTGGTGGGCAGCACGAGTGTATGGGCTCAGGCCACGACCATTTCCGGGACCGTCAAGGACGCTGCCGGAACACCTCTTCCCGGGGTGAACATTGTGGTAAAAGGGTCTGTTGCCGGTACCATTTCGGATGTCCAGGGACGCTACAGTCTTACAGTGAAGCAGGCGCCGCCGTTTACCTTGTCGTTCTCCTTCGTGGGTTATCAAACCCAGGAAGTGGAGATGAAAGATGCATCGACGACGACGTTTGATATTACCATGACCGAAGGCACCCTCCTCGGTGAAGAAGTCGTTGTTTCCGGCACCCGTTATCCGGAAAGCTATATGAAATCCGGGGTCACCATTGAAAAAATGGATATCCTGGAAATCAAGGCGGCACCCACACCTGACTACTATGACGGCCTCGCCAACATGAAAGGCGTTCAGGCTTCGTCCGGAAGTTTAAACTTTACCGCCATCAACACGCGAAGCTTCGCGACAATCGCCAACGTTCGCTTTGTGCAGTGGGTAGACGGCATGGACACCCAGGCGCCCCTGCTCAACTTCCCTACCGGAAACATCATCGGCATCGGCGAACTGGATGCGGAAAGCATGGAGTTGATCCCGGGTGCATCTTCTGCACTTTATGGCCCAAATGCCTTCAACGGAATCTTGATCATGAAGAGCAAGAGCCCCTTTGAATACCAGGGACTCAGCGCCCAGGTCAAATATGGAATTACCAAGCAAAGCGGTGTTCCCAGCAACCCCCTCACCCAGTACAGCATTCGTTACGCCAAGGCGTTCAACAACAAGTTTGCTTTTAAAGTCAATGCCTCGATCATGAAGGCCAAAGACTGGTTGGGTAACGACTACAAGACAGACCGCGTCAATCCGGAATCGAAAACGATCCTGGCCGGCAATACCAACTTTGATGGATTGAACCTT
>JAYRNL010000111.1:0-2485 GCA_041912235.1 Cyclobacteriaceae bacterium | reverse complement strand
CTTGGGGCGTTTGTCGAGCGAATATTGCACTGAGGCTGTCTTGTCGTCGTTCAGCGCCTGATCCATGGAGTTGAGGAAGTTACCGGCAGCGTCCAGCGCGCGGTTGGCGGTTTCATACTTCGCTTTGTTGATTGGGTTGGCCTGCTCAATCCCGGTCAAGCCATTCCACCATGTATCCACCTGTTGCTGCGCGTCACCCACTTTGATGATTCCGTTGTCGACTTTGGTCTGAAGGTCTTGCGTAGGAAACAATTCATTCAGCGGTAGTGAGCCGGAAGTGCCGGTGTTCAATTTCAGGCGAAATCCACCCGCCCAGATCGCGATGGTCTGGTCGGGATTTCTAAGCTTGAACGACTTGCCCATGCGAGGGCCGAAGATGAAAGCGAAGGCGGGCTTCTCCAGTTCGGGAATATCCGACCACGTAAAGTTCATATCTAGTGCCAGCCATCCACCACCAACGCCTATGGTTGGTGTGAGGCCGAATCCGACGGAAGTCGATTGGAATTCCGCTCGCGAGTTGAGTTTCAGCGCCTCGCTCCACACGCCGTTGGCATCGGGTATCCAGATGCCGTAGTCGACTGTGGTTGACAGGTTGGCTTTCGCGAAAATTCCGTAGACATTCAGGAATGGAAATAGCCAGATATCCGGCCGGATATTAATTCCTTGCGCTTCAGACTTCGCTCCGGTGAATCGCACGATCTCATCCAGTGACGTCATCGGCCCGTTGTTGAATCCCAGCATGAGGTTTTCGATAACCAGGTCGGACTTCTGCCAAAGGTAGTTGACTCCCATACCGGCGGAATAGGGAAGGTTGAAACCCAATTTGGTTGCCTTGGCGCCCCAGATCGGGAGGGCGTATGGATATTCGGCGGTCTTCAGGCTGTCGGCGAGCTTCTGATTCTTCTTGCCCACTTCCTTGTTCGAGTACACCTGCGCCGGGGAGGCAAACGAAAGCAACGTCGCCATCACAACCAGGCAAAGACTAAATTCTTTCCCGGACTTATTCATAGCCATATTCATTTCTTCTCATCAAAATTACCTCTTTCTTTGGCCTTCCCCACGCCGATAGGGATACCCACCGTAACGTAAAGCGAGCGGTTAAATACATCCGGGCTGGAGTCATCGATTACCACATCTACCACACCATAATAATAGCGTACACCGATGTTCAAGCCGTTGCCACCCATAAGGCGGTATCCCAGCCCCAGCACCATGCCCGCATCCAGGGGGTGATAGTCATCGCGGATGTTCCGTTCATAGGTGGCCTGGTTGCCCTGGATGGTATTGGTGAAGATATCGTGCGCGCCGTATAGCAACCCCAGTTGCGGACCGCCTTCCAGATAGATATGGTTCTTGAATGTGTACTTGATGAAGACCGGCACGTTGAAGTAGTTCAGGTTGCGCTCCACCGAACCGCCGGCGAAGGTATTGTCAAGGTCGGGATTGCCTAAGGAATAGACCGGCAGATTCCCTGTGCCCATATTTGATTTCACGATCACTCCCGTGTGAATCATCCAGGGTTCCCTTTTGAGTTTGATATCGAAATAGAACCCGAGGTTGAAGGTCGAGTACGGACCAGTTTTAGGCTGACCGGTTTGGGTGGAGAAGTTGAAGCCGCCGTCGAGGCCGAATTCAACTTTGCCGCTGTTCAGCTTGTCGCCCAGCAACAGTGAGACGATCACCTGGCCGCTGGCGGTGTGACTAAGCGCCCCGGCGATCAAAGAGAAGGCGATGGTGCGGTAAAAGCAGGCTGACATGTGCACTGAGTTCGGGCCAATAAAGATCCTTTTGCTTCAGGTAACAACCAAATGACTTTGTTCATTGCGCGTCGTCCTCCACGTGCAGGATGTGCAAGATACGGTGCACGATGGGCGCGAGGAAAACGGCCGCCACGCTCAGAAAGGCAACGCCGCTGTAGAGGGCGAAGAATGAAGAGAAGATTTTTCCGGAGTTGGTCGTCATTTCCGTGACGGGTCCCATGCCGGTGAGGATCATGGCAGCCATGTAGAAGCTGTCGAGCCAGCCCAGGCTGGCGGCGGTGTGATAACCGATGGTGCCCACGCCCAGGGAGAAGACAACCAGGATGGAAGCGAGCAGCGCGTACCTCCCCACGCGGATGAAGAAGGTAGGATAGTCGGCCACTTTCTGCCTGCGGTGTTCTAGTTTCATGGACCGATGTTAAGATCCGGCGTTGAAAGTTAGGAACTTAGTCCGGATAATACGCAAAAGGGCCAGCGGCGGGGAAACCGAAAAGCAGCATAACTCAAAACTCAGAATGTAGAAGTTAACCCCCGCAATTCTGCATTTTGCATTCAGCGTTTTGCATTTTTCGGTTGACTCCTCGGGGGAAACCGCAAAACAGTAAAACTCTAAACTCAGAATGTAGAATTTAGCCGCACCCCGAAATTCTGCATTTTGCATTTTTCGGTTGACTCCCCGGGGAAACCGCAAAACAGTAAAACTCTAAACTCAGAATGTAGAAATT
>JAYRNL010000110.1:0-13136 GCA_041912235.1 Cyclobacteriaceae bacterium | reverse complement strand
TCGATTCTCCATGACATCGCCAAGCCGTTGACCAAGCCATTGGAGCCCGGACATGGCAGGACGTTTCATGGACACGAATACAAGTGCGCCCGGATGGTTCCCGGCATCTTCCGGCGACTGAAACTACCCATGCACGAGAACATGACCTTTGTGCAGAAGCTGGTGAAGCTTCACTTGCGACCCATCGCCCTGGCGAATGAAGTAACGGACTCGGCGGTCCGTCGACTCTTGTTTGAAGCCGGGGAGGCCACGGAAGCGCTTATGAAGTTGTGCAGGGCCGACATCACCTCCAAGAACCCTGAAAAGGTGAAGAAGTACCTGGCCAACTTTGAACGCGTGGAGCAGAAGATGGTCGATGTAGAGTCCAAGGATCATGTGCGGCTCTTTCAACCGCCGATAACCGGCGATGAGATCATCCGCATGTTTAACCTTCCGCCGGGCAAACTGATCGGAGAGCTGAAAGACCGGATCAAAGAGGCTATCCTGGAGGGAGAAATTCACAACAACCGCGAAGAGGCTATGGCCTTGCTCTTGCGGGTGGCGAAAGAACGAGGCCTGTCACCAGTTGAATTAACCAACAATCTTTCATGAAGAAGTTTTGGCTCTTGTTTTCCATTGTCCTCTTTGCCGGCGTTGCCTATGCACAAAAGGGCAAGCCGACTCCGACCACGAAACCCGCTGCTGAAGCGAAACCGGCGCCAGCCAACGAGACACAGGAACAGCAAATCAGGGGTATCTCGGCCAACATCCTCGTTAACCATTACTCGCGCAAGTACGCGGTGGCGCAGCGATGGGGCGACTATGACGTGGCCAAAGACGCCATGTATGACCTGATATCCGAGTACCCCGGCAACGATTCGCTGATTTTTGTGCTGGCCTATTTCTACTACGAGAATCAGAAGCACGCTTCCTGTGCGGTGATCTGCAATGACCTGCTGGCGAGGAACTCCAAGAACCTGCCGGCCCTCGAGCTTTCGGCATTGAGCTATGAGGGATTGAATATCAAGGACAAAGCGCTGCAGAGTTATGAGAGCCTTTTCCTCTTGTCCAACAACAATTCAGCCTTGTACAAAATGGCCTCGCTCCAATACGACCTGAAGCGTTATGGCGAGTCGCTGACCAACACCGACATCCTCCTGTCGAAACCCCAGGCTGATTCATTGAATGTGGTCTTTACCGATGTGAAAGGCAATTCGAAAGAGCATCCCATGAAGGCCGCCTTGCTTAACCTGAAAGGACTGAACTTCAAGGCCCAGGGCGATAATGCCAATGCCAGGAAATTCTTTGAAGAAGCGCTGAAACGCGACCCGAATTTCGAGGCTGCCAAGCAGAACCTTGCCGGCCTGAAGTGATGCAACCTTCCCTCCGGGGGAGGGTCTTTTACCAATGATGATGAGTGTAAAGACCACCGTGCTGAACCCCCACGCCGACCTGATCGACCAGTGTCGCCAGGGCAGCCGGGAAGCGTTCTACCGTCTTTACCAGCTCTACGCCCGCAACATGTACAACGTGGGCTACCGGATCGTGAACAACTCCGGCGATGCCGAGGATGTGCTGCAGGAGGCATTTGTGAGCGCTTTCCGGAACCTGCACTACTACCGGGGCGATGCCAGCTTCGGCTCATGGTTAAAACGGATCGTCGTCAATAAGGCAATCAATGCGCTCAAGAAGCGACGGCTCGAACGGTTGCCCGATGAGGAGTTTGATGTTCCGGACTCCGAGGAAACTGACATCGCTGAGTTTCCCTACTCGGCTGACCAGGTACGTAAAGCCATTGAGGCGCTGCCGGATGGCTACCGAACCGTGTTATCGCTATACCTCCTGGAGGGGTATGATCACGGTGAAATTGCCGAAATAATGGGTATTACAGAATCGACATCAAAATCGCAGTTTAACCGATCAAAGAAGAAGCTGCTTAGCCTGCTGGAGGGAGGTAAATTATGAGTAACGACAAACTGAAAGATTACTTTGGTGCGCACCGCGATGCGTTTGACAGCCGTAAGCCTTCAAGCCGGGTGTGGAGCAGCATTGAACGTGCCCTGTTTGGGTCTTCATCATCCGGCTGGTGGAATTCGGTACAGGTTTGGCGCGCCGCCGCCGTGGTGCTCCTGGGCGTGTCTGCTTATTTGTTCTTGTCTCCCCGCATCGGAGAAGGAAGGGGCGCGGATTTCGTAGCCCAGCAGGAATTCAAGGATGTGGAGTCGTTTTACAGTGCGCAGATTTCTGAAAAGGTGCTGCTGATCAGGAATGATGAAGGCTTTGAGGAAGATACGTTCACCCAGGATCTTGAAAAACTGGAGGCCATGTATGCGGTGCTGGCGGAAGAGATGAAGAAGCACCCGTCACAGAAAGTGAAAGATGCCCTGGTGTTGAACATGCTTGTGCGCATCGACTTGCTTAACCAGCAAATTCAGCGCCTGGAGGAGTCGAAGCAAAAGCCCAAGTCGGAAGTCTAGCGCTAGAAGTCTTCCTCGCTCTTCAATTCGATAGGATCCTTATTGGAGTCGTAGATGTTGCAGGCATCGCATTTCAGCACGCGATTGGGGAAGCGCTTGATCAGTCCGTAGCTGTGCGTGGCCATGAGCACGGCGGTGCCACTGCGGTTGATCTGCTGGAAAAGTTTGAGTATCCCGGAAGAGACTTCGGGGTCCAGGTTTCCCGTCGGTTCATCCGCGATGAGGATCATGGGTTCATTGAGCAGGGCCCTGGCGATTACCACCCGCTGCTGCTCGCCACCCGAGAGTTGGTGAGGCATCTTTTTTTCCACCGATCCCAGTCCCACCTGCATGAGCACATCCACAATGCGGCTCTTCATCTTGACTGAATCGCGCCAACCGGTCGCTTTAAGGACGAACATCAGGTTGTCGGCGACGGTTCGGTCCGGGAACAGCTGAAAGTCCTGGAAGATGATGCCAATCTTTCTCCGCAGCATCGGGATCTCCCTGGGCTTTATTCCCCGTATGTTGTAGCCGGCCACACTAATGTCGCCCAGTCGCAGCGGCAAATCAGCGTACAAAGTTTTAAGCAGTGAAGACTTGCCAGAGCCGGTACGACCTACCAGGAAGACAAAGTCACCCTTCTCCACATCAAAGCTGACATTCTGGAGTACGGCTTGCTGCCCCTGAAAGATTGTTGCTTCCCTAACTCTTACAACCGGATCACTATTGAACATGATATTGCTTGTTCTTTCCTTGCTGTTTACCGTTAATCAGATACCACTTACTTGCCTTGCCGGCTACCGCTGACCGATTACTGATAACCACCAGCTACCCATTCAGTTTCTTATGGTCCGCCAGAAACTTCGCCAACCCAATATCCGTCAGCGGGTGATTAAGCAGATCGGTAATGACCTTTAACGGGCAGGTAGCCACGTCCGCGCCAATCTCCGCACATTTGATCAGGTGGATGGTATGCCGGAGGCTGGCGGCGAGGATTTCTGTGCCGAAGCTGTAGTTGTCGTAGATCACGCGCATCTGGGCGATGAGGTCGATGCCTTCCTGTGAGATATCATCAAGGCGGCCCAGGAAAGGTGAGACGTAAGAGGCGCCCGCCTTGGCGGCTAGAATCGCCTGGCCGGGGGAGAAGACGAGTGTGCAGTTTGTGCGGATGCCCTCGCTGGCAAATTTCTTGATGGCCTTTACGCCATCTTTAATCATGGGCACTTTTACCACAATCTTGTCATCGATCTTCGCGAGTTCTTTTCCTTCGCGGATCATGCCGTCAAAGTCCGTGGCGATTACTTCTGCGCTGACATTGTTATCCACGATATGGCAGATGGCTTTGTAATGGGCGCGGATGTTTTCATCGCCCTTGATACCTTCCTTGGCCATCAGGGAAGGGTTGGTGGTCACGCCATCGAGGACGCCGAGGTCATATGCTTCCTTGATTTCCTTCAGGTTGGCCGTATCGATAAAGAACTTCATGGGGTGGTTGTTTTGCTTGGCAAAGCTAAGCGATAGCGCCCAATAAACGACATATTGAAGCCTGCCATCCCCGCGCGATCATTGAATAGTTGAGAGAGGAACCGGGCTGGCAAGTCAGTGCCATGGTTGGTGGCCCAAATGCTGGTACGAAGCAAGGATATTATCGGAGGACGGTGCCTCGGGGAGCACAAGGCTTCATCCAACCCGGAAAAAAAAGAGGCAAACCGAACATCGCACCGCTACAACCGCCTACCCTTGCTACCTTCCGGTCCTGGGGGAGTTCAGCAGGAGCTGGTCGTGCCCGATTTGCCAGCCGCAAAGATAGGACAGAATCCGGTAGGTGCGAAATCCAGGCGCACTGAAGTCCGACTTCATGGGTGGGATGCAACGTTTTTCACCATTTAACGTCAATACTCCATATCCCTCAACGAATCAGCCTATGTTCAGGAACTACATCAAGATCGCTCTCCGCGCCCTTCTCCGCTTCAAGGGCTATGCTTTTATCAACCTGTTTGGACTTGCCCTGGGCCTCATGGCCGGTATCCTGATCATGATCTATGTCCTCGACGAGTTGTCCTTTGACCAGTTCCACGCAAAGAAGGACCGAATCTACCGGGTGAATACAGCCTTCTTTACCCCTGGTGAGGAACCCCATGGCGTTAATGATACCAACGGCTGGCCGGTAGGGAATATCCTGGAGAAGGACTACCCCGAAGTGGAGGCGGTGCTCTATGCCCGTTTCTCCGGCCTGCACATCAACAAAGACGACAAGCGCTTTCGCGAACGAAGTTTTTTTGCCTCGCAGGAGTTGTTCGACATTTTCTCCTTCCCCTTGGTTAAGGGCAATCCGAAGACGGCGCTGAAAGACCCGTACTCGGTCGTTATTTCCGAATCGCTGGCCGCCAAACTTTTCCCGGGCGCAGACCCATTTGGGAAAACGTTGCTTATGGCCGACACACTTAACATGATGATCACCGGGATCATGAAGGATATTCCCTCACAGTCCCACATCCAGTCGGAAATGTTTCTTTCCTTCACCACCTACCAGGCGCTCGTTCCTGAGTTCAATTTTGACGATGGCTGGGGAAACATCAACATGCGCAACTACGTGCTGCTCAAAGAGGGCGCCGACTTCACTGCATTCGCTAACAAGTCAAAGAACATATACAACGAGCGGGCCGGGGAGATGCTCAAGAGTTGGGGGGTGCAGGCTTATGTGCTCTATGACGCGTTGCCAGACATCTATCTCCGGTCAAAGACTGGAAATGGCATGGGGCCTAAAGGAAGCATAGACCGCCTTTATCTGCTTTCCGGTATCGCCTTCTTTGTCATCCTGCTCGCCTGCATCAACTTCATCAACATGGCCACGGCTCGTTCTGTCTACCGTGCCAAGGAGGTGGGCTTACGCAAGGTGGTCGGCTCGAGCCGGGGATCACTCATCCGCCAGTTTCTCAGTGAGTCCTTTGTGCTTTCCACCCTGGCACTACTCATCGCCCTGGTGATGGTGGCCCTGTTCCTGCCTCAGTTCAACCAACTGCTGGACAAGCGCTACACCTGGGGCGCCATGACGCAAGGCCTGATACCGGCCGGTATTGTCATGCTGGTCATCGCCATCGCATTCCTTGCCGGCTACTATCCGGCCTGGGTGTTATCCGGACTTAAGCCTTCGCAGGTACTTTACGGAAAAATGCTCAGTTCGAGACGGGGTTCAGGCGTGCGCCGGTTCCTCGTGGTCTTTCAGTTCTTTATATCCGTCACCCTCGTCACCGGAACCCTGGTGGTGATTGACCAGATCAACTTCATGCAGAACCGTGACTTGGGATTCAACAAGGAGCAGGTTGTTGTGATTAACTCAGTCCGGGTGAACCTTCAGAATCAACAACCCAAGGAGACCTTCTGTAATGAGATAGCCAACCTCGCCATGGTCACGGGTGTCACCAGAGCTCAGCAGGTACCGGGTACGCATGGGTGGCAGGGGCAAGTAGCCTACCCGGAAGGGAAATCCGGAGATGATGCGGTGAGCGTTGAATACATGGGAGTGGATGAGAACTATATCGACTTACTTGGCCTTGAAGTGATTGCGGGAAAGAAATTCAGCAAGGATCATCCGGATGAATTGCAGAATGGCCTCGTTCTCAACGAAGCGGCCGTGAAAGTCTTTGGTTGGAATTCTCCGGAAGAGGCTATCGGCAAAATGATAACCTCGCCGTCAGAGCATCCCCAGGGCAAAGTCATTGGCGTTATAAAGGACTATCACCACGAAGGCCTGCAGCAGAAGATCGGTCCCATTACCCTCGACTACAATCCCGGGTACCTGTTTGCTATCCGCTATCG
The DNA here is from genome assembly GCA_041912235.1 of Cyclobacteriaceae bacterium. Taxonomy (GTDB): domain Bacteria; phylum Bacteroidota; class Bacteroidia; order Cytophagales; family Cyclobacteriaceae; genus ELB16-189. Next base: position 6,879 of record JAYRNL010000110.1, on the reverse strand, counting down.
GGCGGAGAATACCAAGGCTGTTTTAGAGACACTGGAGGCCATGTGGAACAAGTCCTTCCCGGGATACGAGTTTACCTACTTCTTCCTCGACGATCAGTTTGAGAAACAGTATCAGGCCGAACAGCGATTGGCCAACGTGCTGGGCATATTCTCCCTGGTAACCATCCTGATCGCGGTGATTGGCATGATCGGGCTGGTGTCGTTTATGGTGGTATCCAGGACGAAGGAGATCGGCGTGCGAAAAGTGCTCGGCGCCAGTGTCATGAACATTTCAAACCTGCTCTCCAGGGAGTTTGTTGTCCTGGTCATCGTGGCAGGCCTTACCGCCACCCCGCTCACCTGGTATTTCTCGGCACAATGGCTGGATACCTTTGCTTATCGAACCCATCTGAACCCCTTTCTTTTTGTTGCCGCGACAGGCACCGCCGTGGTTATCGCGCTGGTCTCAGTAAGCTTTCAGACGGTCCGCGCTGCGATGTCCGACCCTGTCGATTCGCTGAGGTATGAATGAGGGTGTAACCATGAACGGAAGGGTGAGTATTATCTAAAAGTTACCCATGATTCGTAACTACCTGCTGTCGGTTTGGCGGAACTTTCAGCGTAACCGCCTCTTTACGCTTTTGAACATCGCAGGGTTGGCCATTGGGATGGCGGCGTGCCTGTTGATCGCCCAATTCGTCGTTCATGAGTTGAGTTACGACACCTTCTGGCCCAATCGCGACCAGGTGTTCAGGCTTCAACTGGACCGCTATAACAAAGGCGAGCTCACCACGCGTTGGGCGGGCGGCTCCCTCGGCATTGGCCCCGACCTCAAGGCGAATTTCCCTGAAGTGAAGGGCTATGTCCGCATGACGAAAAGCACTGCCCTGCTTTCCACTGACGGAAGTGAGTTCATAAAGGAAGAAGGAGTCTACTATGCCAGCCAGGATTTCTTCACCGTATTCGGATACCCGCTGCTGAAAGGTATTGACTCTACGGCGCTCAAAGGTCCCAACCGCATCGTCATCTCCTCGTCGATGGCCAGAAAGTATTTCGGAGAGAGTGATCCGATGGGCAAGACCATCATCAACAAAAAGGTGCGCTATGAGGTGACGGGCGTCTTTGAAGACTTCCCGGCCAAGACGCATATGCAGGTTGATGCCCTGCAGTCTTTTGCCACGTACGCGAAGTTGATTGGGCGGCAGAATGAGTCGCAGCTGACAAGCTGGCAATGGGACGGTTTTCTGACCTACATCCTGCTTGACAAGCGCGCTGATCCTGCTGTCTTCGAAGCCAAACTTCCGGCGTTCGTGGAACAGCACGAGGGGGGCAACATGAAGGAAGACAACGCCGGCATGGTCTTCCACCTTCAACGACTCTCGGACATTCACCTGGATTCGAATTTCATGGAGGAATTCAAGACGAACGGCAGCCGGAGTACAGCCTATTTCCTTCTGGTTGTAGCTGCGCTCATCCTGATCATCGCCTGGTTGAATTATATCAATCTGTCAACGGCCAAATCCGTCGAGCGCGCCAGGGAGGTAGGTGTGCGCAAAGTGATGGGTGGATTCCGGACTCAACTCATGCAGCAATTCCTGGTTGAGTCGGTCCTGTTGAATACGGTGGCCATGACATTGGCGATCGGCTTTGCTCTTTTGCTGTCACCTTGGTTCAGCCAGTTGGCAGGGCGGGAGCTGGGATACCTTCTCTTCCAGCAGAAGTTGTTCTGGCTTGCCACCGGCGCACTGGTAGGCGGTGGCGCCTTGTTGTCGGGGTTGTATCCTGCTTTCGTTCTCTCTGCTTACCGGCCCGTTGAAGTGCTGAAAGGTCGTTTTAAGAATTCCGGACAGGGTGTTTACTTCCGCAAAGTGATGGTGGTCACACAATTTGTGGCCTCGATTACCTTGATCGTCGGTACGTTTACGGTGTATTGTCAATTGGAGTTCATGCGCAGTCAGAAGTTGGGAGTGGATATCGACCAGACCGTCGTGGTGTGGTCTCCCAATAATATTGATTCCACGTACCAGAACCGATATGAGGTATTTAAAGAGCGCTTGAATGGGTACGCGGAAGTCAAGAACGTGGCGGCATCCTCATCCGTTCCGGGTGAGCAGGCCAGGTTCAACGCCGGAGGCATCCGAAGAGTCAGCCAACGCCCCGAAGATTCAAATCAGTACCGGATCATTGTCATGGACCACGACTTCATCCCGTCTTTTGGCCTGGAAGTAATTGCAGGACGAACCTTCTCAGGCGATGTGCCCCAGGAAAACACCAGCGTTATTCTCAATGAAGCGGCGCTGCGACAAATGGGTTTTAGCAAGCCGGAAGATGCGATCGACGACAAGATTTATTTCTGGGGTGATACGTTCCGTATCGTGGGGGTGGTAAAGAACTACAGGCACGAGTCATCCAAGAAAGCATATGATCAGTTGATCTTTCGCTACAGCCGGTCTCCGGAGGGTTTCTATTCCATCAAATTCAACACCGCCCAGGTTCAGGAGTCGATGGCGAAATTTCAGGAAGACTGGAAGGAACTCTTCCCGGGCAATCCCTTTAATTATTTCTTCCTCGACGAAGCCTATAACAACCAATACAAGGCCGACCAACAGTTTGGCCAGGTGTTCGGTATATTTTCCGGGCTTGCCATCTTCATCGCCTGCCTGGGATTGTTTGGACTGTCATCTCTCACCGCCATACAGCGCACCAAAGAAATCGGCGTGCGCAAGGTTATGGGCGCATCCGTGTCAAGCATCCTGCTATTGGTAAGCAAGGATTATTTCCTGCTGATCGGATCAGCCATTGCGTTGGCCACTCCCGCAAGTTGGTGGATCATGAACAACTGGCTCGCTTCTTTCGCGACAAGGATTCCGCTTTCGTGGATGATCTTTGCGATTCCAAGCCTTCTGGTGGTTGCCGTGGCCATACTGACCGTGGGTTTGCACACCCTGAAGGCTGCGATTGCCGACCCCGCCAAGGCCCTGCGATACGAATAGAGCAGTACGGTAAGAGTTATTGCAACAATTAGTTGATTCAACACGTCCAATAGGCAAACCACCTGCCTATGGTAAAGAGCATACTGATTACCGCACTGCGGAATATCTTCCGCAACCGCACCTTTTCGATCATCAACCTTGTCGGATTGTCGGTGGCCATGTCCCTGGCGCTTCTCATCATTACGGTAATTCAGGAGCAGTTTACCTTTGATACCTTCCACGCCGACGCCGACAGGATTTACCGCCTGAACACGAACGCCTTGCGCAAAGAAGGGGGCGTAGAACCTTATGCCTCGGTTCCCTTTCCGCTGGGCCAGGCCATTTCGGCCAACTACACATTTGCCGAGGAAGTTGTACGAATCAATCGGCGGCTCAATGCCGATGCAACCGCTGGCAACGTAACCGTTCCTGTTCGTGGACTCCTTGCCGATCCATCCCTGTTCAAGGTCTTCAACTTCCCTATGGCCAAGGGCACCAGCAACTCGGCGCTTGCTTCGCCTTCAAACCTTGTACTTACTCACGAAACAGCCATTCGCCTCTTCGGCCAGGATGACCCCATGGGCAAGACAGTTTCCATGGGCAGCCTGGGAGAGTTTCAGGTTACCGGGGTGCTGAAGCCGTTCCTGGGGAGAACGCATTTTGAGTTTGACGCATTGGCCTCGACCGAACGGCTGTCTCTGATGGAGAAGCAGCGCATGGTGGATGCTACGGCCGATAACTGGAATAACTATTATGGATCATACATCTACCTGAAGCTTAAGCCGGGGGTTAGTCAAAACGATGTGGAAGCAGCGCTGACCAAGATCGCACAAGATGCCTATGCCAACCTCGAACTCGAATCACGGGACAAGGGCTATGAATTTTTTCTCCTTCCACTCGCTGAGCTCACGCCAGGCCCTGTGCTCTCCAATCAAATGGGCTCCGGTATGCCCATGTTGCTGGTTGTCTTCCTTGCCGTCCTCGCCGGGATTATCATGCTGATGGCTTGTTTCAACTACACCAACCTCATGATCGCAAAATCCCTGTCACGCGTGCGGGAGATTGGAGTAAGGAAGGCCATTGGCGCGCGGCGCAGTCAGGTGTTCCTTCAGTTTGTCGGTGAGGCGGTTGTTTTCTCCCTGCTGGCCCTGGTGGCCTCCTACGGGCTCATGCAATTGCTAAAGCCTGCGTTTAGGGAGTTGAACATCGCGCGTGAGTTTGCTGTTACCCTGGGCGAGAGTTGGGCGTTGTACGCCTGGTTCCTTCTGTTTGCCATAATAACCGGGGTAATCGCAGGGTTTCTTCCCTCGGTGTACCTCGCGGCGCTCAAACCTGCGGCGGTGTTGAAAGACAGTCGGAATGCCAAAGGAGTTTCCCGACAAATGCTGCGTAAGTCATTAATTATTGCTCAGTTCACTTTGTCGATCGGCTTCATCATCATCATTCATGTGATCTTCAATCAGGTGAATTTCATGCTTCAGCAGGACTATGGTTTCCGTGAGGAGAATATTCTGAACGTAAGGCTTCAGGGAGTAGCCTTCGACAAACTGGCTGCGGAAGCGGAGCGCTTGCCGGGAGTGGTTTCGGTGGGAGGGGTCTCGCATCGCCTGGGCACCTGGCAGGACCGGTCGAGTGATTATCAGAAGGAGCCGGGGGCGGAGCCTTTCGGCATGCGCGACTTCATGGTGGATCGGAATTATGTGGATCAGTTGGGTCTCCAATTTGTCGTGGGTAGAAATTTTGAAGAAAACCTGCCTGGAAAAGAGAAGTACATCATACTGAACGAGCGCGCCCTCGATCGTTTTGGTTTCCAGTCGCCAGCCGAGGCGCTTGGACAGCCCGTTTACCTCAATGATTCAACTTCACTGGCTGTTATCGGTGTGGTCAAAAACTTTCACTTCCGGCCGATGAACTATGAAATCGGTCCTTTGGCGTTGCGATCAGACCCCAACGAGTTTGGCTACCTGAGCATGAAGATCGTGCAGGGTCGCCGCGACGAAGTGGTAGCTAGCCTGGAACCGGTGTGGAAACGACTGGATTCCGTTCACCCCCTGGAATGGAAGATGATGTCCGATGAAATCGACGAGGCGTATACCGATTCTGGCTTTGTGGACGTGGTGAAGATCGTGGGATATATAGCTTTCCTTGCCGTGACACTGGCTTGCCTGGGCATGTTGGGTATGGCGATGTATGCCACCCAAATGCGGATCAAGGAGATAGGTATCCGCAAGGTCATGGGCGCCAACTCCTTTGAGGTCATTCTGTTGCTGAGCCGAGCCTTTTTGGTTCTGATTGCGCTGGCCGCCGTGCTCGGAACACCCCTCGGCTACTTCCTCGGCAACGCATTTTTGGATTCCTACGCCTACAAGTCGCCGATTTCCATCGGTGTACTACTTAGCGGTGTATTGATCATGGGCATCTTGGGCACGATTGTAATCGTTACGCAGACATGGAAAGCAGCGACTGAAAATCCGGTAAATGCCCTTCGCTATGAGTAGGCTTGAAGAATAACCTCGCCAGGGGTTGACGGTGCTGTTTGGTGTGGAATCAAATCTTGGGTACTTTTCTATCCCATTCGTTTCCACCCATGATGAAGAAAATTGGTTTTGCACTCCTGGTGCTCATTGCCCTTGGCGCGGCTGTCTTGTTCGGGTACATTCCCGGATATACCGATAAGTCGATGAACACCGTCACCCTCAAAACCCAGGCTGCACCAAAAGCTGGGTATGATTCAATCCCGTTTGTCGCCGACCTGCACTGCGACATGCTGCTCTGGGACCGTGACTTCCTTGCCGAGCACGACTATGGGCACGTCGACCAGCCTCGCATGGTGAAAGCGAACATGGCCTTCCAGGTTTTCACCATTGTGAGCAAGACGCCCAAGGGTATCAATATTGAAAAGAACGACGACAAGTCCGACCAGATCACCTTGCTGAGTGTTGCCCAGTTGCGCCCGGTGAAGACCTGGTTCAGCCTTAAAGAGCGGGCGATGAATCAGTGCAAAAACCTCCATCGTTTTGCGGATGCTTCCGGGGGTAAATTCCGCGTGGTTTCTAGCCGGGCTGAGTTGCTTCAATTCATCCAGGACAGGGCCAGAGACAAAACGTTGACTGCCGGAATGCTTGGTATTGAAGGCGCCCACTGCCTCGAGGGCGATGTCAATAACCTGGTTGACTTCTACAGCGCCGGGGTACGCTACATTGGGCTAGCTCATTTCTTTGACAATGAATGGGCAGGTTCTGCACACGGCATGAAGAAGGGTGGGTTGACGCCGGCAGGAAGAGCCTTGATCCGCAAAATGGACAGCCTGCACATCATTATCGACCTGGCTCATTCTTCCAGGCAAACCATCGATGATATCATGAGCGTCACCACAGGCCCCCTGCTGGTGAGCCATACCGGCGTAAAGGGGGTATGCGATAATCAACGGAATCTGACCGACGAGCATTTGTTGGAAATTGGCCGCCGGCAGGGACTTGTGGGCATCGGGCTGTGGGAGACGGCAGTGTGCGGCACGGACGCTGTAGCCACTGCAAAAAGTATACGTTATGTGGCAGATAAGATTGGAGTCGACAAGGTTGCGCTGGGAAGTGACTTTGACGGCGCAATCCGGGCGCATTTTGACGCCACGGGGCTGCCACTTATTGCCGAAGCTTTGCGTGCCGAGGGATTTGACAAACAATCGATCGGGCTGATCATGGGCGGTAACATCCGCGACTTTCTCTTGAGAAACCTTCCGGAGAACAATTGAGTGAGCCGCATAAACGATTGATTGTAAGTGTATAGAGTGTCGATCATTAAATGGATAGGATGATTGCGGAGTTCGGTACTATTGAATCAAAGGATTTGCGCTGTGCACAACTCGGTTGAAAAGTTGTGCAGTTCTTTTTATAGAAAAAGTTGTACAGGTATATAGGTGAATATACCT
>JAYRNL010000109.1:0-14656 GCA_041912235.1 Cyclobacteriaceae bacterium | reverse complement strand
CTCCTCACGTTCGGCTTGTCCGTACACTTTCCCTTGTTTGATTACCGCGGAGATCTTTTGGGTATTCCGAATGTCCTCCAGCGGGTTTGCATCGAGGATCAGCAGGTCAGCCCATTGATTTTCTTTGATTGATCCCAGTTCATTGTCGAGGTGAAAGTATTTGGCCGGGTTGATGGTGGCCGTCTTGAGCGCTTCCTGGGGCGAAAGGCCGGCCTCCGTCATGACAAGCAGTTCTTCGTGCAGGCTTAACCCCGGTGTGAGAAAAGCGATTGGTGTGTCAGTGCCGGCCATCATCGGTATACCGGTGTCGTGGATTTTCCTGGCCATGTTCAGCATCCAGGTGGAATACTCTTTTCGGAACGGAGGCAACTCAGCCACAGCGGACTGCTCGATGACGGCCATCCACTCTTTACGGGTGGTGTCGGACAGGTAGGTGAAACTTTCCTGCCATTCGGGGCGGTTGTAAGGCAAACGCGTTTGACTGGTGTTCAGCGCGAGGGTGGGTGTCTGCCAGGTTTGGTTCTTCAGGAGGACTTGCAGAATCTCATTCGCTTTGTTCTCGTCGTAATTCTTCACAGCAATCTCGCGCTGTGCAGCGTGGATGCTAGAGCGAAGCTCGCCTCCGGGGCTGTTTTTTCCTTTTGCAAGCATGTCTCGACGCTGCTTGAGCAGTTCGTCGGCATTCGATGCGCAGGAAAGTTCAAGGTTGCGCATGTGCTCCATGCTCGTGAGCCCTGCATTGGAGGCGGTGACGACGTCCATGCTCAGCGGGACGTGCCCCGTAACGATGTAGCCTTTTTCTTTTGCCAACTCCATGATCTTGTTGAACTGCTCGGGCGTAAGCATTTCATAGGCCTTTAGCAAGTCCACCTTGGCGCTGTCCATCACCGCGACCTTGCGTGCGATATCTTCAACCGTTGCAGAACCCCAGCCCAGGCCCGGGTGTCCAGGTGTACCATCGTAAACCGTAGGGACGCCATCCAACAGCGGGCCGGCAATCATGACCCGGGGCGCTTGCGTGGGATTTGCCCGTGCCGCTTCACGCCAACGGGAAACAAAACGGATTTCACCACCCGTGTCACGCACGCTGGTGATGCCGTACAGCAGGAAGAGGTCGAACATGCGAGGGGCCATCGACTCGATGTAAGCAAAATGAATATGGGCGTCCCATAACCCGGGGATCAGGAACTTGCCGGTTCCGTCAATGATGACATTTTTGGAAGACAGTTTCAGGTCGGCAGTTGACGCGATCCTAAGAATCTTGCCGTCGCGGATGATTACCGTTTGACCTTCCTTGGCACCGTCCTCGGGGTCAACGGTGGTGATGTTCTGTATGCACGTGGCATTTTCGAAGTACTCACCCGAGGGCCCACAGGAAAATGAAAGCAGTGCCAGGAAAAAGAAGAAGGCTGGTAAGCGCATGGGAGAAGGGGATAGGTGTGTGGTAAATCTACTTTTCATTCTTAACAATCCGGCCATTGGCCATCACAAACTTGACACGCTGCAGTTCCGTGATGTCCTTTAGCGGATCTCCCTTGACGGCGATGATATCGGCGAGTTTGCCCGGCTCCACGGTACCGATTTCATTCTCTTTCTTGAGAATTTCCGCATTGACCCGGGTGGCACATTGAATCGCCTGCAGGGGAGTCATTCCCAGGGATACATATTCCACGAACTCCCGGGCAGAATAGGTTGCCGGCCATCCCACATCGTCGCTGCCGAGCCCGAACTTGACACCCTTCTTCACCGCGAGCTTCATGTTGGTGTACATGGATTCCCTGGTCTTGCGACCAATCTCAATGCTCTTCTGAAGCGCAGGGTCTGCGGAGGGCAGCTCGTCGAAATACGTGTGAATGCAGAAGGTGGGAACGAGCCATGTGCCGTACTGGATCATCAGGTCCATTGCCTCTTCGTCAATGAAGGATCCGTGTTCAATGGTTCGCACGCCGGCTTTCACAGCAAGCTTGATGCCTGCAGCAGCGTGGGCGTGGGCCATGACGGGAATATCCCGCCGCTTCGCCTCATCGACGGCGGCCTGGAGCTCCTCGGCACTGAAGTGTACGTTGTTTGGATTATCGCCAGCCGACATGAATGCACCGGTCACCAGCAACTTGATCCAGTCGCTTCCATACTTGATTTCGTTGCGTACCGCCTTTCTCACTTCCTCGGGCCCGTCAACAATCAGCCCGTCGGCGATCACGCGCTGCTCCGGTGAAAGAAAATTAATATCGCCGCCACCACCTGTTACCGATAAATAATGGGCAGCGCCATAGATACGTGGACCGACGAACATGCCTGCATTGATGGCATCACGAACCTCCATATTCGCATACCCTACATCGCCGTCTCCCGCTACGCGCACCGTTGTCCAGCCGGCAGCGAGGTAGTCCTGCAGGTATTTCAGCCCCATTAAGGCCTTGGCAGCGGAGGAGGCGCGCAGGTGATCCACCTGGTAATCGCCTGTGGTAAGATTGGGATGAATATGAAGGTCAATAAGGCCGGGAAGCAGGGTATGTTCTTTGAGATCGATTACCGTGACATCCTTCGGAAGCTTTTCGCGGGTGGTAACAGAGGTTATCCTGTTGCCTTCAACAACCACCGCAGGATTGTTTACCACCCTGCCGGTTCCGTCAATCAACGCTTTGGCGATGATGGCTGATTTTTGCGCTGAAGAGACGATGGGCAAGGCAAGTGCCAAGGCGGCAATCCATATTGGTCGCATGAGCAGGCGGTAAGGTGCAGGCGAATATACACACTACCGCACAATACCGTCTTGTGTCAGCGTGTCGGTGTCATCACTGGATGACTTCTGGGATCAAGGGGTGAAGCGAATTTGACACCTTTGAGAATGGTGTCCCACTGCTCTTTAGCCTTCAACCGTGTTTCTGACTTCGGAGGCTTAACCTTGTTGATGACCTGATCACCGGACCGAACCGTTACCGTTAATGTTTCTCCTGTTTGTTTGATTTCCAGGGTCTGACGAGCGCCCGCTTCAACGACCGTGGCTTCGAAAGGAAAAATATCAACGCTTACCTTCACCCGGTGCAGGTTGTTGAACCGGTAGAGATAGGTCGTCGATTCTTCGCGGGTAAACACGCAGGAGATATTACTTTCGCCGACCAGTACATGGTATTCCAGTTCGGTAATTTCCCCGGGGAGTCGAGGCGCAAGGGTAATCACGTTATTGGTCAGATCGGGCCGGAAACCAAGGAACCATTGATTCCAGACCCGCAGTTGTTCCGCGTTGGACCAGGCCTGAAGATAGGTTCCTGTCAGGTTGGGCAACGCCTTGCCTTCGTGCGGGTAGGCGTCCAGGTTCTCGCTTAGCCCGCCCACCACACCGCGGGTGAGCGCCTGCCGGTTCATGTTCCTGAAAAGAGTGTAGGCGGTTTCAATTTGCTCTGCCTCGATCATTCGCTGGATGGCCATGCCGTTCAGCCAGGGCCATATGGCACCGTTGTGGTAGGCAGCGTCTTTGTGGTACTCGGGCGTGAGGTGGAAGGGGTGAAAAAACGGATGACTCCGGTCCAGCGTGCTCACACCCCAGGGGTAGACCAGTTCCTCCCAGGCTTTCTTCAGCGCACGGGCTTTCAGTTCCGGATCATCGATCAGATCCAATGCGAAAAGCTGGTTCGGGCGAAGCGTGAAGTCCGCAGAGTTCTCCCGGGTGAGGCGATCGGCCACGTAATCGTGCGAGGGGTCGGTGAAGTCCTTTTGAAAATTGATACGTAGTTGATCAGCCAGGGCATTCCATTTCTTCTCCTGGGGTTTGTCGTTCATGAACGCTGCGAAGTAGGCGCCCGCCCTCAGCTGATGGTACCACAGCGCCTGAATATCGTTTGCCCGCGTACCCCGCGGAGAATAGGAAACCAGGTTGGCATCGCGCGCATCCATCCAGGTTTCATTGTCCTCATGTCGAAGGTAGCCTTTGCCATCGACCCAGTTCGTCAACGATCCTTCAATAGAGTTTACGGCAGCCGGGTACAGTTCCCGGATCAGGGAGGTGTCGCCCGAGTACTTCACGTAATCCTGAACTTCAATAACGAAGCGTGGCGTGCCGTCGGTCGTGTGATAATCAATGTTGGCGGGATTGACGATGTTGGGAACACGACCAAAGAATTTTGAGGTTTTGTCTTTGTTCTGATATTCGGCGAATGACTTCAGGATCTTCTTGCCCGTCTCATACTGCCCGGAAACAAGGACGGCGCCGGGGAAGGAAATGAATTCATCGCGGCCCCAGTATTCGTTAAACCACGGGAGTCCGGCGTAGATGCCGTCGCCCTGCTGGTTGGTCACCAATTGATCGGTGGTGAGATAAAGCCAATCGAGTGCCAGGTCAAGTGAGTCCACGTTGCTTTTCACCGGTACGCGACGTTCCAGAAACCGTTCCATCCGCCTAACGCGATCCCCTTTGTACGTAACGATGTTCTGCTGCGTGTCGCGAACCAGATCCTCTGCTTCCGCGTCCGTCTTGCCAACACCGATATAAAATCCTGCGCCCCCGGCATCCGAAGTCAGCGTATGGCCATTCAGCGTGAGCGGATGAAATGTTTTGGTTGAAATAGCGATCACAAAGTCCCCTTCCATGGAGGTGAAGAACGCGATCGTCTTGGTCTGGCTTTTCAGGCTGACTCCCTTGCCTTTAAGCTCTATACCAATGGTTTCTTCAGCGCCGTTCAGGCTGATTTCAATAATGTTCTTGTTGTCGAGCATCCATAATTCTTCCGTAACCTTTCCGTGCTTCCGAACCAGTTTGTAAGGGTACACGGCTACCACTGCTTTCTCATTGTCGAGTTCCTTTTCATCAGCAAACAAGCGGTAACCTCCGAACACGCGGTTCTTGGCGATATTCATCCCCTCAAACCACGTATGCTCCGGGTGATCTGACTGGTGAGTTTGGGTATAGTAAAAGGCCGCCTGCTTGTTGGTAAAAGACACGGCACGGTTGGCCTCGCGGGGCACAGTGATCTTCAGATCATCAAGAGGGGAAACGGGAAGCTCAGGTGTGGAGCAGGCAAGCAGCAACAGGGCACAGAGAATGCTTGATGATTTGGCTATCATGCGAGTTGAATCTTGAACGGATCGAAGATACTGAAGTTTCAAGCGCTCATTCAACCGTATGCGCTTCGGTTCGAGCGCTTTCCGATCCCAGCAGGAAAAGCATGGACAGGAGGGTTATGACGGCGGATGTGAGGAACGCTGTGGGGGCGCCAAAGGTGAGCCACAGGAACCCGGTCAATGAACTGGCTGCCATCAGGCACAGGCTCTGAAGGCCTGCAAACGTGCCGATACCAGTGGCAACGTCTGCCTTGTCGGTCAGGTTGCTGATCCACGCTTTGGCAATGCCCTCCGTGGTGGCGGCATAAAGCCCGTAAAGGAAGAACAGAAGGATAATCAGGTAGTGATTCGGGGTGCCGAATGGAACTTCAATAAGGGCCATTCCGGAATAGGTCAGTACAAAAAACCCCAATCCAACGAGGAACGTTGTCTTTAGTCCGATCTTGTCAGCGACGACTCCGGCAGGAAAAGCAAATACGGCGTAAACAAGGTTATACAAGATGTAGTAACCAATTACATCGGTGTCGCTCATTCCTGCCTGGCGAATCTGAAGCAGCAAGAACATGTCGGAACTGTTGACCGCTGAAAAGATCAGCAGGCCAATGACCAGTCGTCTATATTCCCGGGGGCTGGCCTTCCAGTAGGCAAGGAATCCGAAGAATGAAGGACGGGAATAGGATTGGCGAGGGAGCTTGTCCTTCAAAGGGAAAGTGCTGACAATAGCCAAAAGGCCGGGTATGATCGCGGCGATGAAAAGGGTTTTATAGTTGCCGGGAAAGTAGTACAAATAGGTCAGTCCAAGGACGGGCCCTATCACCGCGCCGACTGTGTCCATCGACCGGTGGAATCCGAAGATAGTACCCTTTGTTTCCGGTGATGCTTCATCTGACAACATGGCATCACGGGCGCCGGTGCGGATGCCTTTGCCAAGCCGGTCGAGCGTGCGGGCTCCAACAACCCACAGTGGCCAGGAGAGGACCACCAACAGGGGCTTGGCGGCGGCGCTGAATGCATAACCCAGTCGCACAAAGGGCGCGCGTTTGCCGGAAAGGTCAGACCATTGACCGAAATACCCTTTGCTCAGCCCCGCAGCAGCTTCGGCTATTCCTTCCAGGACTCCGATCATCAGTACCGAGAAGCCGATGGATTTCAGGTAGAGTGGCATCACCGGATACAGCATTTCGCTGGCCACGTCAGTGAACAGGCTCACCAGGGAAAGCAACAGAACGGTTTTGGTGATGAATTTCAAGGGATCAATGGTTATTAAAGTTAAGCGTTTGACCACTAACGTCTCTGGTGCGTCGTCTGTCCCCGGAGCGTTGTTTCTGGCAACAGAATTAAACATCTTACAGGAATTCTAAACATCAACGTCTCATGAGAACCATCGCACTGTTGCTGCTCCTGTTGGCCACCTTTTCCTGTCAAAAGAAGGAATATGACATCGTCATCCGCGGCGGAACCGTGTATGACGGCACCGGGCAGCCGCCGCTCGTGGAGGATGTGGCTATTAGTGGGGATACCATTGCCGCGCTGGGCCAGCTAGCTGATGTCGTGGGTAAGGTGGAGATTGACGCCAAAGGAATGGCCGTTGCTCCGGGCTTCATCAATATGCTGAGTCACAGTTGGGAAACGCTCATCCTCGATGGCCGTGGTCAGAGCGACATCCGTCAGGGGGTGACCCTTGAGGTGTTGGGCGAAATCTCCATCGCCCCGATGAGCGAGGAAATGAAGAAGCAGTCGAGGGAGCAGATGGAGAAGTTTCCTGATTTCAAATATCCCATTGAATGGACTACGTTGGGAGAATACCTCGAATACCTGGAAAAGAAAGGAGTTTCGCAGAATATCACTTCGTTTGTTGGTGCCAATACGATTCGGGTTCATGAATTGGGTTATGCCAACCGTGCGCCTGACGCGGCTGAAATGGAACGGATGAAGGGGTTGGTCAAGCAAGCCATGGAAGAAGGAGCCCTGGGAGTCACCACCGCGTTGATCTATGCTCCCAGCAACTACGCAACCACGGAAGAGCTCATCGAGCTCAGCAAGGTCGCCGCGCCGTACGGCGGCATGTACATTGCGCACATGCGCAGCGAAGGCAACAGCATCTTTGATGCCGTCAATGAAACTATCCGCATTGCCCGTGAGGGTGGCCTGCCGGCGGAAATCTATCACCTTAAGATGGCGGGAAAAGACAACTGGTGGAAGCTTGACAGCGTGGTGCACATGATCCAGGCCGCCAACAAAGAAGGCCTCCGCATCACGGCGAACATGTACACCTACACCGCCGGTGCCACAGGGCTTGATGCCACAATGCCGCCCTGGGTACAGGAGGGGGGTATCAACGAGTGGATTAAGCGGCTGAAAAATCCCGTCACCCGAAAGAAGACATTGAAAGAAATGCTGACGCCTACGAACAAGTGGGAGAATATGCTGCGTACCTGTGGTGGCCCTGAGAATGTGTTGATTCTGGGGTTCAGCAAGGACTCCCTCAAGATGTATGAAGGCAAGACGCTCGCCGAGGTGGCCAAAATGCATGGGAAGTCGCCGGAGGAAACCGCAATGGATCTCGTGATTGCGGACAGAACCCGGGTAGAGGCGGCGTACACGATGATGAGCGAAGAAAACATCAAACGGCAGATCGCGCTGCCCTTTGTCAGCTTTGGCTCGGATGCCGGTTCACCTCCCGCTGAAGGGATATGGTTAAAATACAAGGATCACCCGCGGGCTTTCGGGAATTTTACACGGGTGATCGGAAAGTATGTTCGGGATGAAAAAGTGATTCCGATGGAAGAAGCGATCCGCAAGCTGACCCGCCTGCCCGCCACCAACATCAACATCAGGAAACGAGGCACCCTGTCGCGTGGATACTTTGCCGACGTTGTCGTGTTCGATCCTGCCAAAGTCCAGGATCATGCGACGTTTGAGAACCCGCACCAGTACAGCACGGGCATGATCCATGTCTTTGTTAACGGCGTTCAGGTTCTGAAGGATGGTGAGCACACCAACGCCAGGCCCGGCCGTGTGGTGCGCGGACCGGGATGGACCGGGTGGCAAAAATAGCCCTTAGTTAGCCCTTTGCCCGGAAGGGCCCCGGCTTCAATCGCTTCGCAAAATTAGGAGCGGCCTTCAGATCATTGGGAAGCTTGTCGGGCGATAAGGCGTCCAGATGCAACGCTAGTCAAACTTTCTCAAGACAGCCAAAAAGCGGGGATGATGGCGAATAGGATCTAATTGGGGATCCACCTTTATGCCTAGCGACACGGAAACTTCACGTGCGTTGAAAGACCTTTCGATATAGTCCACAGCCACCTCATACTCTTTCCTAAAGCAATGAATGACGGCAAGGGCATAGTTGGAATCCCAACCCTGCATATTCAGTTTAGCTGCCGTCAGCTTTTCATCCGAAGTCTTCTTGTCTCCATTAATAGCGGCAATAATACATTCATACATGGCTTTTGTCCCGGGCGCCTTTATTTCCAAAAGCGCCTTTTCGTACTGGCCCATCATGAGATAATTCAGGGCAAAATAGTTTTCGATCCCACCATAGTTGGGGTTGATCTCCTTTAGTTTTTGATAGACATGGTTTGAACTGTCGTATTCCTTTTTCAGGTAATAGGCATTTCCCAGGAAATCAAAAGCCCGTGGTTTCAGTGGATCAGCGGTTATGGCCATTTTCCCATACGCTATGGCCGCAGGGAGCAGGCCTAAGGAAGCATTGACGTAACAAAGGGTCCTTAGTACACGAGCATCATGAGGATAAAGAAAGAATGCCTTTTCACTTAGCCGCTTGGCGGATGGGTGATCAAAATCCTTCATAATAGATAAGTAGGCTTTGTTTGCAAGCGCGTCTGCATTGGTTGAGTCGAGCTGAAGTGCTTTCCGATTGATTTGATCCGCCAGGATTTTGTCTGTACTATTGAAGGTTATCGCGTAATAAGCCCAAACGACGGCGTGCGTGGAGTCTACATCTAACGATTTCTTGAAAA
The DNA here is from genome assembly GCA_041912235.1 of Cyclobacteriaceae bacterium. GTDB lineage: Bacteria > Bacteroidota > Bacteroidia > Cytophagales > Cyclobacteriaceae > ELB16-189. Next base: position 5,615 of record JAYRNL010000109.1, on the reverse strand, counting down.
ATGCCCTGGCCTTGAAATCGTCGCCGTCCGAAGCGCGATCAAAATAGAAGCGCCCGGTCTGATACAGCTTCATCGCCTCATCGTTCCAGATATCCTGTTTAACCGTGCCTTTGCTGATCGACAAGGTGACTTTCAATTCAGAAGCAATGGCCGAGGCGATTTCATCATAGATATGTAAAATATCCATGGGCTTTCGATCAAATGTTTTTGACCACAAATGCGTGCCATCTTCCGTTTCTATCAACTGAGCCGTTACACGAATTAGGTTTTCAGACTTACGCACGCTGCCCTCGAGGACAGTAGAAACGCCAAGCATTTTGCCGATGGTGCGCAAATCTTCATTCTTGCCTTTGAACTGAAACGAGGAGGTTCGGGCAATCACTTTTAAATCTTCGGACTGTGCCAGGACATTGATTATTTCCTCAGCCATTCCATCGCCAAAAAATTCCTGGTCATGATTGGGGCTCATGTCGGCAAAGGGAAGAACGGCGATGGATTTATCGAGGATTCGATGTTGGTCGCGTGTTGACTGCTGATAGATAATATAGGCGACAGCGGCTAGGAGGAGCAGGGCAATGATGATCATCGCCAGGAGTCTCCTCTTTGTGGACGGTGAGGCGGGTTGTTTATCCGTCGTTACGCGTATGGGTTCTACGGATCGATTCCTAATCCCGCTGATAAGTTCTTTGATTGCATTGGCTGCTTTGTTGATTTGATCCCGATAGAATGTCTTGTCGGCGTTGTCCTCCTTCTTATCAGAGGGTGCCAACGGACGATTAACCCCAGCTCCTTTGAAAGTGAATTCAATCGCCCTCAGGATTCCACCCAATTCACTTTCAATGATCTGCTTGTCTTCCGGGTCGAGGTCATGAATCCTTATTGGGAGGATCCTGCTGCCTACATTGCCGTTGGTAAGCTTGATATCTCTTCCAAGTGGGTCATTCAGGGCCAGCCGGTTAAATGCGCAGAACTCATGCTGCCAGGCGAAGGACTTGGGATCGCAATACGTCTGCGAGATAATGGGGATGAAAATAAGACACTTCAGTTTTCCCTCCAGGCTTTTATCCACCGAGTGGGTTTCGAGCAGCCCGTCGTGCGGGTTTTTGTCGAAGTAGATGGTGACGGTGTCTTTTAGCGTGCTGCGCAGTTCCTTCTCCAGGTTGTGGACAAAATCCGTTACCCAGCCGTCGAGGTTGTCGTTATGCCGGTAACTAATGAAAATGTCGTATTCGTACCCGGGAAGGACTGAGGGCATAAGGGTTATTGCCCCTCAAGTTAACAGGAAGGCAGAGGATTTCAATTGAGGATTTGGCTAAAGCAACTACACGGTGGCGATGCAATCCACCTCGACCAGAATCCCGTCGATGAGTTTTCCGACCGGTACTACTACCCGGGCGGGTCGATGTTCACCAAAGTAGGAAGCAAACACGGCGTTTACTTTGGGCCAGTCCGCAATGTCGGAAATGAAAACAGTAGCCTTCACTACCTGGGGAATGCCGCTTCCCGAGGCTTTCAGAATGTCATCAACGTTACGTAAACATTGCAGCATTTGCTCGTCCACCGTTGTGCCCACAGGTTTCCCGTCTTTGTCCATGGGCAACTGGCCGGAAACAAAAACAAAGCCGTTGTGAATTACCGCGGGTGAGTAATGGCCGCGTGGTTTTGAAATGGACTGGGGTTGGACGTATTGCATAGCTTTTTCTTTAGAGATCCGAGACGTCGTCAAACTCGCGTGTGCGTTCAAAAACGGAACGCGCGAAGGGACAGAGTGGCAGAATCTTTAGGTTATTCTTGCGGGCGTACTCAACAGCGGCCGTCACCAGTTGCTTGCCGGCTCCTTTCCCTTTGAGCACGTCGTCCACCTCCGTATGATCGATGATGATACGCCCTGTCCCGGCAACCGTGTAGGTCAATTCCGCGATGCGTTTGCCGTCGGAGGCTTCGACAAAAAAGGCCCCTTTACTGCCGCTTTGCGATTGCTTGATGTCCATAGGAAACGCGTCTAAGGTCTTACGTTGAACGTATTATGGGCGAGATTCAAAGGTACCGTCCCCGAACTTAACCTTCGACGTTGAATCTTCGACTCTACGAGGGTTCAAACGCCGTATTGATGGCGACCTGTTCCCACAGGGCGATGTCTTTTTGTACCTGTTCAATCTTCTCCTTCATTCCTGTAAGCGTTGCCTGGCCTAGGGGCAGGCGGAGGAAGTCCTGCTTGCTTTCCACCGCCTGGATGATGGCGGAAGCAGCCTTGCGCGGATCGCCTACCTGCTTGCCGTGGGCCGCCTGATAGTACTCTCGCATCTTCCCGGCGGTTTCTTTGTAGTCTGGGATCCTGTTTTGAGTATCATCAATTGAGCGGCCACCAAAGTCGGTTCGGAACGGCCCGGGTTCAACCAATACCACACGAATGCCCAATGGTGCCACCTCCTTCGCCAACGCTTCCGAGAGTGCTTCGAGGGCAAACTTGGTGGCGTTATAGATCGCGGCGCCGGCGATGGCGCGAAAACCTCCAATGGAGGAAATGTTTACAAAGTGACCGGAGCGTTGGTGACGAAAGTGAGGGAGTATGGCTCGCGTCACATCCAAGGCCCCAAAGAAATTGGTGTCAAATTGCTTGCGAATTTCTGCGTCGGTGACTTCCTCCACGGCTCCAATGAGTCCGTAGCCTGCGTTGTTCACAGCCACATCGATTCGACCGAACCTTTCCAGAGTTTGGTTGATAGCACTCCGAACTTGCCCGGGGTTGGTTACGTCAAGTTGCGGGCAAATGACCTGATCCCCGAATTTCTTTTTCACGGACTCCAGATCCGCGGGCTTGCGTGCGGTCGCCGCGACCAGGAAACCCTTTTCCAACAGCACTTCAACGAGGGCTCTGCCGAGACCCGTGGACGACCCGGTGACAAACCATACAGCCTTATTCATAACGGGCGATTTTGTCTGTGTCCATCCGTGTCATTCGTGGCTGAATTTGCTGCCACGGACTGCACGAATGGACACGGATGGGTACAATCTACTTAGCGTATGCTACACTTCGCATTTCGCGAATGACGGTGACTTTGATCTGGCCAGGGTACTGCATCTCCTTCTCGATCTTTTGCGAGATCTCAAAGCTCAATTGATTGGCCCGTTCGTCGGTGGCCTTTTCCGCATCAACAATGACGCGAAGTTCGCGGCCGGCCTGGATAGCAAAACATTTCTCCACGCCTTCGAAGCTCAAGCCTACCTGCTCGAGCTCTTTCAGGCGGCGGGTGTACTGCTCGATCACTTCACGACGCGCGCCGGGACGAGCGCCGCTGATGGCATCGCAGGCCTGAACGAGCGGCGAAATGAGGCTGGTCATTTCAATTTCATCGTGGTGGGCGCCGATCGCGTTGCACACCACCGGGTGTTCTTTGTATTTCTGCGCCAGCTCCATCCCCACGATGGCGTGTGGTTTCTCCAATTCTTCAGGCCACACCTTGCCGATATCATGAAGAAGGCCTGCGCGCTTGGCTTGCTTCACATTCAAGCCCAGCTCGGCAGCCATGATGGCGCACAGGTTGGCCACTTCGCGTGAGTGCTGCAGCAGGTTTTGTCCGTATGAAGAACGGAATCTCATACGCCCCACCATCTTGATGAGTTCGGGCGCGAGTCCGTGAATACCCAGGTCGATGACCGTGCGTTCGCCGATTTCCACGATTTCGTCGTCAATATTCTTTGTCGTCTTGGCGACAATCTCTTCAATCCTGGCCGGGTGAATACGACCGTCCTGAACAAGCCGGTGGAGTGAGAGTCGTGCGATTTCGCGGCGGACCGGGTCGAAGCCGGAGATAATAATGGCTTCCGGCGTATCGTCAACAATGAACTCGACACCTGTGGCTGCCTCGAGGGCACGGATGTTGCGGCCTTCGCGGCCAATCACCTTGCCCTTGATGTCGTCGCTCTCGATGTTGAAGATGGATACAGAATTTTCCACCGCATGTTCGGTAGCTGTTCGCTGGATCGTTTCGATCACCAGCTTCTTGGCCTCTTTGGTGGCGGTAAGCTTGGCCTGTTCGATAATGTCCTTGATAAAGGAATTCGCCTTGGATTGGGCTTCTTCTTTCAGGCTTTCGACCAATTGGTCGCGGGCCTGATCAGCGGTGAGTTTTGAAATATTCTCAAGCACCTGAACCTTTTGTTGATTGAAGCGATCGAGTTCCTCCTTGCGCTTGCGCACGAGGTCGTGCTGCTGAGCGAGGCTCTTGCGGTCCTCATCCAATTCAAGTTCTTTCCGTTTCACATGTTCGAGTTCCTTGGAAAGCTGGGCTTCGCGCTGCTTGATCTTCTGTTCGTTGCTGATGATCTGGTTCTTCTTCCGGTTGGTTTCCTCTTCAAACTCCTGTTTCATTTTCAGGAATTTCTCTTTGGCCTCAAGGATTCTGTCTTTTTTGAGGTTCTCAGCCTGCATTTCGGCCTCTTTGATGATGAGCCCGGCTTTTTCCTGCAGTTGGCGCTGGTTCTTGCGAAGTTTGCGTTTGTACAGAAGGGTGCCTATGAGGAAGCTCAAGCCGATGGTCAGAACGGTGCTGATCAACGCAATCACCTGGATGTCCATAGTTATTCGGTTTACGTGAAAAAATACCCGTCGCGGCGAGGGCCGTTCACGCAAGGAACCGGAGCTGGGAAGGCAGAACTCAGAGAATGGCCTGAGAGACCATCTGGTTCAACTGATTGACTTTATCGACCACCGATTGGTCAACTGCGTGATCGCTTTCTTCGGCGGCCATTTTTTCTACCAGGCAGTCAAAAGCGGTCATCGCCAGGAGGTCTTGTTTATCATCCAGGCCGAATTGCTCCCGGTAGGATTTCAACTTGTCGTTGATCACCTTCCCGGCCGCCCTGACACGTTCTTCTTCGTGTCGTTTGACCTTCATAGGATACTCCCGGTCTCCGATTTTGATCTTGATTGAGAGTTCGTCCATTACAGGTCGCTTATCGGCTTAAGTGAGCGATGCATTTGTCAATTTCGCGGATGTAATCATCCACCGTCTTCCTCAACTCCGAAACACTTCCGTCTTCGGGGTGAATATTATCCACAATCTTAGTGATTTTAATCTGATTTCTAAAACCATCCAGTTGCTCGTCCCGCTGCCGGAGGGACTGTTTTAGCTCCGTATTGGCGGTTTTGAGGGCGGCAACCTCGGTCTTCAGGTTTTTATGCTCGTTGATGAGCACCACCAGCTTGCGCTCGAGGCCGTTGAGGTTTGACTTCAGTAAATCTTGCTCCATAGGGGTGTGGTTGGGTGTCGTAAAAGGCTATTTGCGGATGACGGCCCCAAGTCGTTTTTCAAACCCGGCCATTAGTCCGTTCATGGTCTTGTCAATTTCTTCGTCCGTGAGGGTTTTGGTGCGGTCGAGGAGTGTGAACCCGAGGGCATAGGCCTTCTTTCCCTTGGGAATGTTTTCACCTTCATATACATCGAACAAAGTCACGTCGGTAATCAGGTTTTTTCCGCTCGCTCCTACGACTTCCCGAATGTCATCAAAAGTAACTGACCGGTCAAGCACCAACGACAAGTCTCTTTTTACTTCCGGGAATTTCGGTACTTCTTTCATGTCGAACTTAGGGTTTGCCCCTTGGAAAAGCAAGG
>JAYRNL010000108.1:0-30464 GCA_041912235.1 Cyclobacteriaceae bacterium | reverse complement strand
GTGTCGATAATGTTGATCTTGTAATCCTTCCATTCGGTATGGAGAATGGTGGCAAAAACCGAGTTGCCGCGTTCTTGCTCAATTTCGTGGTAGTCGGACACCGTGTTCTTGCCTTCGATGGTTCCGCGGCGGTGGACGATGCCGGCTTCAAACAGCATGTCCTCCGCCAGGAGGGTCTTTCCCGATTTCGGTGCACCCAGCAGGGCGATATTCTTGATGTGTTTCTCGTCGTATATCTTCATGGCAATGGTGAATTAGAAGTGAATTAAATTGATTCGGACTTGATGAAATGAAGATAAGAAAACCCCCGACATTTGAAAGTGAGAAAAGACAGGCAGGGCGGTAATCTTGCTCCGGTCGGTCAAATTGGAGATATTTGACTATTCGAAGCCGGAAGCTCTTCAACCCCCCGGCTCACCACCCCAATGAAAAAAATAGTGATGTTTTTGGCGCTCGTGGCCCCGATCGGCCTGAAGGCGCAGTCTTTTGAAGGCACAATCCGCTGGTCCATGAATATGGAGATAACGGACCCGGAAGCGAAAGCGAAGATGGCTGAGGCTGAAAAGAAAATGGCCGACCCTGAAACGCAGAAGCAGATGAAGGAAATGCAGGCCAAAATGAATGACCCGCAGATGAAGAAAATGATGGAACAAAACCCCCAGATGAAGGCGGCCATGGAAAACGCCATGAAATCGATGGGCGGCGGTGGTTCCATGAACAGCATGATGCCCAAAGGGATGACCATGAAGGTAAAGGGCTCCAACATGATCACGCTGATGGAAGGGGGTATGACCGACGGCATGGAGGTTCTCCACGTCAGCGGCAAGCCTTCAGTCCGCATCAATCGGGGAGACCAGACCTATTCCACACTGCCGGAGGGTCCTCCCGCCGGCAATCCCCAGGGAGCTCCCCAGATGACCGTCAACAAGACTTCGGAGACGGCAAAGATCCTGGGCTACACCTGCACGAAATATGTCGTGGAGATGAACCAGAACGGGCGGTCCATGACGCAAAATGTTTGGGCGACCACCGATATTAAGGACATGGATATGAAGACTATCGCCCGTCAACGCAACAGCCAGGGACAGCCGATGTTTTCTGATAAGATCGAAGGCGTTCCGCTGAAGATCGAGGCCAGCATGCCGCAGGGAAACATGGTTATGGAGGTGATGGAGATCAAACGCGAAAAGCTCAGCGATTCTGATTTCACGATCCCGTCCGGTTACAAGGAGGTCAAGTCGCCCTATTAGGGAAGATCGGGCTAAAGCCCGGTTGGAAAATAACTTAGCCACGTCTTAAAAGGCGTGGCTATTGTTTGAATGAGGAGGGCCCTTCTTGCCACGCCCTTCAGGGCGTGGATCTGAGATAGATTAGATTAGAAGGGCTATAGCCCGTGCCGATTAGCCCTGCGCTGTGATTTCCTTCTGGCTGGGAACCGCCACCTGGTCTCCATGGGTATAGCCCAGCACCTTCATCATGCTTTCACCGCTTTGTTCGGGAGCGAACAGGCGGGTGAAAATCTCACCGTCTTCATTTCTCGAAACCAGTACATGCTTCGGGGCGGGAACGAGGCAATGTTGTATGCCGCCGTAGCCGCCGAGTGATTCCTGGTAGGCGCCGGTGTGGAAGAATCCGATGAAAAGGCGCTCTTCATCGTTGATCATCGGGAGGAACACCTCACCAATGTGGGCTTCGGAGTTGTAGTAGTCCATGCTGTCGCAGGTGAGGCCTCCGAGATTCACCTTGTGATAGGGGTCGTCCCATTTGTTCACGGCCAGCAGGATGTACTTTTGGTTCAGTCCCCAGGCGTCGGGCATCTGGGTGATGAAGGAGCCGTCGATCATGTACCAGAGCTCCTTGTCGTTCTGAAGCTTTTGGTCGACCACCGAATACAGGATGGCCCCGCTTTCCCCCACGGTGAAGCTGCCGAACTCGGTGAAGATGTTGGGTACCGGCACGTTGTTTTTGTCGCAGATCCACTTGATGTTCTCCACGATCTGCTCGATCATGTATTTGTAATCGTAAGTGAATGTCAGCGACGTCTTGATGGGAAATCCTCCACCGATGTCTATCGAGTCGAGCGAATCACAGAGTTTCCGCAATTCGCAGTATTTGAAAATGAAGCGGCTAAGTTCGCTCCAGTAGTACGCCGTGTCCTTGATGCCGGTGTTGATGAAGAAGTGAAGCATCTTGAGCTGGGCTTTCGGGCTGGGGCCGATCTTTTCCTTGTATAAGGTGACGATGTCGCTGTAGCGTATGCCCAGGCGGGACGTGTAAAATTCGAACTTCGGCTCCTCGTCGGAGGCGACGCGGATACCGACGCTGTAAGGGACATTTACCTTCTGCTCATACACGTCGATTTCGCTTAGCGTATCCAGCAACGGTATGCAGTTGTGGAAGCCGTCATTGATGAGGTTGGAGATGTTGTCGGTATAAGCGGGCATTTTGAACCCGTTGCACACCACGTAGGTGTCTTTGGTAATCTGGCCCCGCTCGTACAAGGACCGAACAATATTGATGTCGAATCCCGAGCTGGTCTCAATGTGTACGTTGTTCTTGAGGGCCTCTTCCAGCACGAAAGAGAAGTGCGATGATTTGGTGCAGTAGCAATAGGTGTATTTCCCATTGTACTTGAACCGCTCCATCGCGTTGTTGAATGTTGCCTGGACAAACCGGATGTTTTCGCTGATGCGGGGGAGGTAGGTAAGCTTGAGCGGTGTGCCGTACTCCTTGATGATGTCCATCAGCGGTACGTCGTTGAACAGCAGTTCGTGCTCCCAAACTTTGAACTCCTCCTGAGGAAACTCGAAGGTTTGTTCAATGAGTTCGCGGTAACTCTTCATCTCGTGGCCAGGGGGTCAGAAAGGCGCAATATTGGAATAAATTTGCCATCTTTGCAATACACTTCCCGCTATGCAAGGACTCCAATTTCTCCCCCGGCTCGCCTCCCTGCATGCCCTGCCCGACCTCTGAGGCAGGATTGATTTCCTGTTGGGTATTCGTAAGGTGTTGTTGGACCTGTTAATTGTCTTTTGTGAGCCAGAAAATCAAGATTATTCAAGTCAAGTCAGAAATTGGCGCCGGCACGCGGGGAGCCAGCCTCGGCGTCGAGGCGATGAAAATTGCCAGCCTTGACCTGAAGTCAAATTTCTTCCGCACCTATGAATCGGTGGAAGTGGAGAATGTGAACGAGCTCCTTTTCAACAGCGCCGAACACGTGTATGCCAAGTTCATCGACGGCGTCCTCATCATGGAGGAAAGGGTCTGCCTGGAAGTCTACGAACAGATTTTCGACGACTATTTTCCCATGATCATGGCCGGCGACCACAGTACCGCCTACGGGACCATCGCCGGTATCAAAAAGGCCAGTCCCAAGAAGCGCCTGGGGGTAGTATGGATCGACGCCCACGCCGACCTCCACTCACCCTACACCACGCCATCGGGCAATATGCATGGAATGACGTTGGCCATGGCCTGCGACATCGACAACCTGGAGTGCAAGATCAACGACCCCAAGGGCGAGACGATCGAATACTGGGAACAGATCATGAACGTGGGCATCCCAGGCGCCAAGATCTACCCCGAAGACCTGGTGTTTGTGTCCATGCGCGACATGGAGAAGCCCGAAAACTACCTGATCAACAAGTACGGCATCCCCAACTTCACCGCCGAAGAAGTGAAGCGTTTAGGGCCGGCTGCGGTTGCGCAGGAAGTGCTGAAGTACCTTGATCATTGCGATCAGATCTATGTGTCCTTCGACGTCGACAGCATGGATAGTCGCATCTCGCTGGGCACCGGCACTCCTGTTCCCAACGGGCTCACCGTCGATGAGGCGAAGACGTTAAATGTCGAGTTGGCCAAGAGCCCGAAACTCTGCGCCTGGGAGATCGCCGAAGTCAACCCGACGCTGGATACTCAGAACAGCATGGCGGAGAGCGCTTTCGAGATCATGGAGGCGACTGCGAAAGCGCTCCTTGCACGTAAGCAATTTGAAGACTCAAAGGTATAACGAGGGTGCCGATGCCCTCTCGCCCTGCGTCAAGCACTCGTTGCTGATCTCCACTGTCTTACGAGCAGGATTATCACCAAGGCAGCCAATATCGTCCCTATTATTTCAGAATAGTTCAGTACGGTTGCTTCCGCATGCAGCGAAAAGTCTTTCACGGCAGCGTAAGGAGTAATGTTCCATTCCGCTATACGGTCATGAACAGCGAGGGCGTTGGAAGATGTGACCGCCGAAGGCATCTCGATCGTGTGATTGATATCGTCGAAAATTGGCAGATCATCGAAAGTGTCATCAGGTCCGAGGAGCGGAGCGAGGGCCTGTTCGGAGAGGGGGAGATGCAACGTATCCAGCAAGTATGCCCGCAATGTGGTCTCATTAGCTTCCACGGCCTTCATGACTTCACCCAGGTGCCGTGTGTGGGCTTTCAAAGTGTCACTCCATCGCGGATCAATGCCTTGCTCCGACATCAGGCGCACCAATTTATTCACCAGATGGATTGACACACCATACATCAGGTATGCGTCCATTCTTTCATCCATCAGTTTACTACGCACCGTATCTTTGGTTACCGTTGTGTCGCCAAGGAATGAGGCATAGCACCAGGCGATTTCCTTGTCATCAAAAAAATCATCAGCGGATACACCCTCGAACCGAAGCATGGCAGCATAGGTGTCGCTAAAACTGATTCTCGTGTAGAACCAGCGGTATTCAGATTTAAATTCACTGGAAATCCTATAACCTTTTGTGCGTGCTTCCGCCTCGGCAGTCGCCTCTGCGGCACGGTTATAGTGCTTGCGCCAATTGATGGAATAGATTGGATTCCGTGCGGTGTCCGAATGGATTACTGCCGACGACTGCCAGCCTGTGCTGTCTGACGCACCGAATTCAGTTGCTTTCCGGGATAGCGTGTCCGTGGATGTGAACGATATGGTGCGTTCCATCGTGCCATCAGACTTTACAACGGTATGGACCTCATAATGATCACCCAGTTGGAGCCCGCAGCCCGATAGCAGCATAGCGACAAAGCAGAAGGCGGAACTTAAACTGATGCAGACTTTCATCTGATGTTGATTTTGACAAAGACGATCCGCTCCGCGCGACCGGTGCTCACCACAAGCCGCTCAACAGCGCCCTTTTTGTTGCGTTTAAATTCATAGAGGTCCCTGTCCTCCGACATGAACGCATCTCGAAAGGAGGGATTCAGTTTGTAGGGAGCGTTTGGCCGGTTGTTGATCCACAAGTCCTTGCCGCGCAACTCCACCGCGTAGGTAACGTCGGCTTCATCGGATCTGTAGTTGCCCTCCAGAGACTTCAATGCGGCGGTATCGTTGATCGGTGGATTTACCCTGACGTAGGTATTCGTGTCGCCGGGACTCTTAACGAGGATTTGACCCGGTTTCTTGAAAACCCAGTACTGGCGGTCGAGGTACAGGGTATCGGGGTGAATGATCTTCAACACTTGCGTGTTTGAACTCACCTTCCCGGCCTCGTAGTTGAGCTTGATCACATCGAAGCCACGGACGCTCCGGTAGATTCCATTGTACCGCCTGAGTTGATCGTCGGAAGCCGTGGCAAAATGTGTCGGCGCCGGCGCAGGTGCTGCCTTGCCCAGAAAGACCTCAGCGATCTGGGTGTTGTAACTTCCGGGGTTGAAGCTGCCGTCGTTGCTGAGAATGGCTATCCCCAATTTCTTCTCGGGGTACCACGAGAGCACGGCACGATATGCCGCCGTGGCGCCGGTATGCGTGATCTCGCGGTATCCGTTGTGCTTGCCGATGAAAAGTCCGCCGGCGTAGCTTATGGTTGAACCGTTTTTCAATTTACCCTGCTCAGTGCGCAAGGCGGCAAGGCCTGATCCGCCGATAGTCGGGTTGGCCAGTTGATGATTCCAGGTGATCAGGTCCTCGGTGGTGGTGAGCAGTCCGCCGTGACCGTGAACGTGCTCAAAAGGCATTTCTTGTTCGTACGTGCCCGCAGTACGCCGGTAAGCGACGGATCGGTTGGGAACCACCTCACGGAAATTGTTGCGCCACCGGGTGTTCTTCATGCCAGCCGGTTCAAAAAGTCGTATTCGGGTGAAGTCAGCCAACGTTTGACCGGAGACCCGCTCCACAATGGCGACCATAAGCGAATAACCTGCGTTGCTGTAAGAGTACTCCGTTCCCGGCTCAAAGTTGAGCGATTGTTGGCGGCAGATGATTTGAAGCGCAAGTTCAAGGGTGTAAACCCGGGTGGTTCGGGGCCAGCCGCTCAGTGCCCCGACGCTTCCCCAGTCTTTCAATCCACTGGTGTGGTTCATCAGGTGACGAACCCGAATGGGTGCTTCGTATACCGGCAATTCGGGAATGTATTTGCGGACGTCGTCGTCGAGCGAAACTTTTCCCTCCTGCACAAGCAGTAGCAGGGCTGCCGCGGTAAATTGTTTGGAAACTGATCCCGCCTCGAGGATGGACGCGGTGGTATTGGGCACATTGTGCTCCAGGTCGGCGAGTCCGAAGGCCTTGTTGTAAATAACCTTCCCGTTTCGCTCGATGGTTATGACCCCGCCCGGCGTGGCATTGTTCCAACGGGTGAACAGCTGGTCGATGCGTTGGACGCTGTCGGCCGAAAGCTGGGCCTCGGCGATGAGGTTTCCCAGCAGAAAAAAGGTGATCCAGAGGGTTTTGTACATGGTAAAATGAATAGCCTAAGATGGTGAATATTGCCGGCCCGCCATCCACCCTGATCCCAAATTCTCAATCCCGGTACGCCATCCCAAGAATCCTGAAATCCATTAAGTCCTAGTCCATATTCCTAGTATCTTCGCCCAAAATTTTACCCCTTCATGAGCTCGAATCGCCCCATTTCCGCATTCATCGAAAAGAACTACCTCCATTTCAACGCCGCGGCACTGGTAGATGCCGCCAAAGGCTACAAGAAGCATATCGCTGAGGGCAAAAAAATGCTGGTTTCTATGGCAGGCGCCATGAGCACCGGCGAACTGGGCATCAGCTTCGCCGAGATGATCCGCCAGAATAAGGTGCACATCATTTCGTGCACAGGCGCCAACCTCGAGGAAGACATCATGAACCTCGTGGCCCACAGCCACTACCGCCGTATTCCTAACTACCGTGACCTCACCCCCGAACAGGAGTGGGACCTTCTGCAAAACCACCTCAACCGCGTTACTGACACCTGCATTCCCGAGGAGGAAGCCTTCCGGCGCTTGCAGAAACACTTGTTTAAGGTGTGGAAGGATGCCGAAGACAAGGGAGAGCGCTTGTTCCCCCATGAGTTCATGTTCCGCATGCTCAACAGCGGTGACCTGAAGCAGTACTACGAAATCGATCCGAAGAATTCCTGGATGATCGCCGCCGCGGAGAAGAATATGCCCATGGTCGTGCCCGGCTGGGAGGATTCGACGATGGGCAACATCTTTGCCTCCTACGTGGTGACCGGCGAACTAAAGGCGAGCACCATGAAGTCGGGTATTGAATACATGGTATGGCTCGCCGACTGGTACACAAAGAATTCCGGCAAGGATGGAATTGGCTTTTTCCAAATCGGCGGCGGCATTGCCGGCGACTTCCCCATCTGCGTGGTGCCCATGCTGCATCAGGACCTCGAGCGCGACAACGTACCCTTCTGGAGTTATTTCTGCCAGATTAGCGACAGCACGACGAGCTACGGTTCCTATTCCGGCGCTGTCCCCAACGAAAAGATCACCTGGGGAAAACTCAGCATCGACACACCCAAGTTCATCGTCGAAAGCGATGCAACTATCGTTGCACCATTGATGTTCGCCTATATTCTTGACATGTAGCCTCTGCGCCTCAGCGTCTCCGCGGATTTATGCCCGGAGGTTTTCACCGCGAAGGCGCCAAGACGCAAAGAAATGCAATGGAAATCGACCAACTTCTTCGTTCAGAAATTGAGGCGGCCGTAGTCGGGTTGTTCGGCCAGCCTGCAAGCGCATTGCAGCTTCAACCGACCAATCAGGAGTTTGAAGGATCCCATACCCTGGTGTGCTTCCCGCTCACCAAGCTTTCCAGGAAGGGCCCCGAGGAAACCGCGCGATTGATCGGCGGGAAACTCACCGAAGGCAAACTCGTCTCGAAGTTCAACGTGGTGAAAGGATTCCTCAACCTGTCGATTGCCGATGACGCATGGGTCAACGTGCTGAAGCAGATTGTTCAGAATCCGAACTATGGCCGTCGGCCGTCCGGTGGCCGCGAGATCATGGTGGAGTACAGCTCACCCAACACCAACAAGCCACTGCACCTCGGCCACTTGCGCAACAACTTCCTCGGCTGCTCGGTCGCCGAGATCTACAAAGCCATTGGCTACACCGTGCACAAAGTGCAGATCATCAACGACCGTGGCATCCATATTTGTAAGAGCATGGCCGCCTGGCAACTGTTTGGCAACGGCGAGACGCCCGAAAGCAGCGGGTTGAAGGGCGACAAGCTCGTGGGCAAATATTACGTCGAGTTCGATAAGCATTACAAAGCGCAGGTAAAGGAGCTGATGGCCTCTGGCAAGACAGAGGAGCAGGCAGAAAAGGAGGCGCCCATCATGAAGATGGCTGTAGACTTGCTGCAGAAGTGGGAGGGGAGGGACACTTCCACGGTCGCTCTCTGGAAGACGATGAACAGCTGGGTCTACGCCGGCTTTGACGCGACCTACAAGCGCATGGGCGTCGATTTTGAAAAGCTTTACTACGAATCGGAGACTTACCTCCTCGGCAAGGAAGAAGTAATGAAAGGGCTCAACGCCGGGGTGTTCTTCCGGAAGGACGACGGCTCAGTGTGGGTGGACCTCACCGCTGACGGCCTCGATCAAAAGGTGCTCCTCCGCTCGGATGGCACCTCCGTCTATATGACGCAAGACATTGGCACGGCCATGCTCCGTTTCCGTGACTTCCCGAAAATCGAAGGGCAGGTGTACACGGTGGGCAACGAGCAGGAGTATCATTTCAAGGTGCTGTTTCTCATCCTGGGCAAGCTGGGATACGCGTGGGCCAAGAAGTGCTATCATCTTTCTTACGGCATGGTGGATCTGCCAAGCGGAAAGATGAAAAGCCGGGAGGGCACCGTGGTCGACGCCGACGACCTGATGGAGGAAATGGTCCACGATGCCGGCGAACAGACTCGCGAGCTGGGCAAAACGGAGGGGATGACGGAAGCGGAGATCGCCGCCTTAACCGAAATGATCGGCATCGGCGCGCTGAAGTACTTCCTGCTGAAGGTCGATCCAAAAAAGCGGATGTTGTTTGATCCTAACGAAAGCATCTCGCTGCAGGGTCATACCGGACCCTTCATTCAATACACACATGCACGAATCCGGGGAATGTTGCGCAAAGCGGGTCTGACCGACGGTAATCAACTATCGGTTACCGGTGACCAGTGGGAGCTTCACGAATTGGAACGCCATGTCGTGGTAAGGCTGAGCCAGTTTCCGGCCAAACTGGAGGAGGCTGCACGCGAATATTCTCCGGCAATCGTTGCCAACTACGTCTACAACCTTGCCCAGGACTACAATCAGTTCTACCAGGCCATTCCCGTTTTGAATGAACAAGATCCTGCCAGGCGTGTCCTGCGGCTGGCCTTTTCAAAGGCCACTGCCGATGTCATTCGCAGCGGTATGAAGGTGTTGGGAATCGGCGTTCCGGAGCGCATGTAACCAAAGGCCGCCTGCCAATCGCCATCAAAGGATCAGCTTAACACGGCCCGATACTCCTTCGGTTTCATCAGCACCCTGGAAAGCCCTTTGCTGACGGACAGCAGCGGAGTGGGGTCGCGGTGGACAGTAAGGCCATCGCGGGGTTTCCAGACCATGTTCTGAAATCTGACCGGCTCAATCTACCGATCGCCGACATTAGCTGAATTATGACGGAAGGATAACCGGATTCGGGCATATCTTACCGTTCTTTCTGATTACACCCCGTTCAGTATGCGTTCTGCCCTTGTGGCAATGGTAACGATTGCCGTCTTCTGCTGCGCATGCACCCGCGGCGTCATCCAGCCTGTCAATACCGGCCGTGAATACGGCGACCCCGTCCCCCTGATGGTCTCGCACATCGGTAAAGGCAGTCCTCACTATGTCCTTCAGAATATCCTGTGCTTCGATTACATGTGCCGCCTGAAGGCCGGCAAGAAGAAGGCCATGCGCGCAATCAGCTTCGAAGACTTCAAGAAACGCCTTCGCAAGAACGCCAAACGAGGGGAGTACAAGAACCTCACCCCGCCACGTCCGCGGCCTGCAAAAAAAGACACGGTCGTTATCCGCAAGGACACCGTCGTCATCGCACCGGGAGCCCCCATCGTACCCCCGGCCGTCCAGCCTGCGCCCGTGCTCGCCACCGGCGACAGCCTCATTGTGCTCAGCGACCTGTTGTTTGAGGTCAACAGTGCCAGGCTGCACGACCGGCACATTGCCACCCTCGACAAGCTGAGCAAGTTTCTCGTCGAGCATCCCACCCTAACCGTGGCCATCGCCGGACATACGGACAATACCGGCACGGAACACCACAATGTGTCCCTCTCAACGCGCCGTGCTGAAGGAGTCTCGGATTACCTCACGTCCCACGGTGTCACCTTCGACCGCATCACCTTTGAAGGCTTCGGCAGTTCACAACCTATCGCCGACAACCGCAGCGAAGAGGGCAGGAAGAGAAATCGGAGGGTGGAGGTACGATTGAAGGAGGGTAATCGGTAAGTATTCAGATGGCCGAACGTATTTACATCCTGGATTCATCTGTGAACATCCGTTTCATCCATGGCTATCTCTTACAACACAGCACCTGGTCAAAAAGGATCGAATTGAACATCGCCGCTTGCTCCATGTGAGGCAAGTGACCTGCTTTGGGGATGACGAATAGCTCCACCTTGGGGAAGCGGTCCGTCAGGTTGAAGGAGACATCATTGAGTTTGACTACGTTGTCGAATTCCCCCCAGAAAGCAAAGACCGGGATGCCCGACGCCGCAATGCGCCGGTGTTCGTTCTCCAAGCTTGCCCGGTTCTTGTTGGTTGAAATGAGCGCGCGGACAAAGCCCTGGTATTTCATCATCTCCGTGTACTTCTTGTCCCATCCGCGGAAGCGGGTCGAGTCATAGAAGTCGCCCAACTGCCCCTGGGCCATGTGCTGGTATCGATCGGATTGCTTAAACGCCCGGATCTCTTCTTCCGTCACCATGATCGAAGCGGTGCTGTCACGGGGCGGCATCGTGTCAAATCCGGCAGCATCAACGTAGATCAGGTAGCGCACCCGTTGGGGATACTGAAAAGCAAACGCAGAGATCGTCCGGCCTCCATCCGAAAGACCCATGAGGTTGATGGGCTGGGTGATATGGAGGTAGTCGAGAAGCTCTTTGAGTTGTTGAGCGAACAGGGCCACATCATACGCCACATCGGGATTGTCGGAATAACCGCGACCGTAGGTGTCATAGCGCAAGGCGGCATACCCTCGTTTCACCGCCGCGTTGAATGTGGAATCCCAAATGTAGGAGGGTACCGAGAAGCCATGAACCATGACGAGCAGCGTGTCTGAGGCCGGATTGGCAAACTCATAGTATGTGTACCCCGCGCTGAGTTTTGCAAACTGGCCGGTGGTTATGCCCGCCCTGAACGTATTGTCTTTAGCGATGACTTCAAGATCGGTATTGCGATCGTCCTTCTGTGCCGTGGAGCAGCCCAACAAGACGACGACAATCGAGAGCAGCCTCAAGAAATTTTTCATGGGTCCCGGGTTTGATTCAAAAGTACCGCGATTGAGCATTAATAGACGAATGATACCAGGTTGTTTTTTGGCAAATATTGGTAAACCCAAGCTACCCCTGTCCCGCTGAAACCAACGTAGACACTCAGACACATTAACACCTCAAAACATTTATTTCACTTCCTTCGCATAATCATCCCCGTAATACTTACTCGTAATCCTGGTATGGAACGCCTCCGCGCGAATGGGCTCGTACTTTGGCGGCCCGGTGTTGGGGAGAACTTCCAGCACCTCATCTTCCCAGACGTAGACGGCCATGGGAAAACTGATACGGGGTTTACCGTATAGCGATCGGTCACGAGGCTTGCTCACACGGTGAGTGGTGGAAGGGAGCAGGTCATTGGTGACGCGCTGCATGTAATCTCCGGTGTTGAGGACAATGCTGCCTTTGGGAGCGTTCAACCGGATCCACTTCATGTTCTCGCGGTTGAGCACCTGCAGGCCATCGACGGACTGGGCGGGCAGGATGGTAAAGAAGTCGACATCCTCGTGACCCAGCATGCGGCCGCCTCCGGAAGCCTCATCCGCGGAACTTAGCGCGGGGTAATAGTTGAGCCGGAACCCAAAGTTTGTACGTGTAAATTTCTTGTCATACAGGTGAGGATCGCACCCCAGGTAGGTGAGGATGCTCTGCATGAGCGGAAGGATTAGCTTCTCGTGTTCGGCCACCAGCTTCCGGAAGAACGGCTCGTAGCCCGGACGAGGCCAGAAGTCTGACTCGTTGTAGCCAGGAACCTTATCCAGATCGAATGCCCGACGGCAGAAGACCCAGCCTTCCACGAGATCGGGGTGTATGATGGTGGTCTCTTTGATGGGGAAGTAGCCCTGGTTTACCGAGCCCACACGCTTCGCATGAAATTTCATTCGTTCTTCTCGCGTGGTGGTCTCGAACAATTCAGCAGTCTTCTTTTCTGCCTCGTCGTATAACGCGGGGTCCACGCCATGATTCGTAAGAATGGCAAATCCAATACCCCGCATGGCCTCGCCCAGTTGCCTGGCGAATTCCCTCTTGCCTTCTTCTCCGCCATGGTAATACAGGCCCATGTCGCACGTGCGAATCACGTATTCATCATCGAAAAGGTCGGCCTCTTTTTTCTCTGAAAGGTGATAGGACTGATCCTTATTTACCTGCTCATAACGCTTGAACTCCTGGTTCAGCGCTTCAATACCTTTATTCTGTTCCATGATAACTATTTGAGATGCCAGAGCACTTCACCCTTCTCCCGGTCATACGGTACAATGTTGTCCCACTCCTGTGCGCTGGAACGGGCTACAAAAGCCACCACCGGCTCGGTGTCGCTCATATTGAATACCTCGTGGGGGACGCCGGGCTTGATGTAAATGAAGTCGCCGGCTTTGTTCTCAAGCACTTCTTTCAACTGGTGCCCGAATTCATGACGCACATTCCCTTCCAGGATGTAAAGCATCACTTCGAAACCATCGTGAATGTGCGCAAAGGCCACGCCTCCCGGCGGGATGGTGGCGATGTTCACAGAGAGGTTGGTCGAGCCCACGTTCTTCGACGACATCCCTTGCTTGTAGTGGATGCCGTTCCAGTCACGCTTGCCGCCGCCTCCGCGGATGGTGGTGATGCCGTCGTGATCTTCCACGGCGTTTAACTGGATGTTGTCGCTTTTCTTTTTGAAGTCGCTCATGTCCGATGTTGGGAAGTTGTGAAAGAAAGTTAATGGAATTCTCCTAAATCACATCGAGGATATACGACACCAGTACCGCCACAAGGGCCGGTGGCACAATCCAGCGAATCCAGAAGTAAATCAGGCGGTGCGACCAGGAAGCCTGCTCCGAATTGAACATGGCGCGCAACACCGTGGTTCGCGACAATCCCCACGTAAGGCCTACTACGCACAGCGCGCTCCCCAGCACCTGCATGCCTGAGCCGAAGATCAGGTCGAGGGTGCCGATGAGCGAGGAGGACAGCGCACTAGGAATTGCCAACAGACTCTGTACAATAAAAATCAGCATCAGCAACCGGGAGGGCTTCAGGCTTGGCCATTCCTGGGAGAGCGTGGCGAATGGCACCTGGTACGCGGCCACCAGCGAGAGGAATGCGACTATCGCTATGGGGAAAAGAAAAAGGGGCGCGACGATCCGGCCTCCCGGCATGAAGGCAAAGAGTTCAGGGAAGGTGTGGAAGATGAGCCTTGGTCCCTGGGTCATGTCCATGCCGAACACAAGAATGGAGGGAATGAGGAAAAGGCTGAAGAGCAAAGAAGCCCCTGCGTCGCCGAAGGCTGTGAAGAGGGCTACCCGGGGGATTCGCTCATCGGCGCCCAGGTATCCCGCGTAAACGACGATGAATGTTCCGCCGAGGCCCACCGAGAAGAACGCCTGGCCCAGGGCGGCGAAAACCTCGCGGACACCAAGCTGGCTGAAATCAGGTTGAATGAATTGCAAAAATTTGCCATCCGCGCCCGGGAGGGTGAGGGCGTGCGCGATCATATAGATTAGCGCGAGAAAGAACAAAGGCATGAACCGCTTGCTGAACCGCTCGATGCCAGCCACCAGTCCCTGGCGGATCATCAGGATTGAAGCGAGGATCAGCAGCATCGTGAAACCGTATTGGACGACGGGGTTGCCCAGGAGCTCGTTGTACCGCGGGTTGCTGCTGGCATTAAACCCGGGAAACAGCGCAAAGCATGCAGTAAAAAGCACATTCCCAACCACGACAGCATAGTACGACCCGGCAATCGTTACCACGGCGATGAAGAAATAGCCGACCACTCGGCCGGCCATGGCCCCAAAGCCCGCCTGGTACGCGCTGATCGTGCCGTTGCGGCTCATGCGACCCAACGACATTTCGGCGATGAGCGCCGGGAAGGCAAAGAAGAAGGTGAGCAGGAGGTAAGTGATCAGAAAGGCGCTGCCGCCGTAGCGCCCCATCATGTAGGGAAACCGCCACACGTTTCCCAGCCCGATAGCCACACCCAGCATGGTGAGAATTGCAGCAAGGCGTGATGTATACAGCGCAGGTTTCAATTAGAAATTGGTGAGAACGGTGAATTTACGCAGAATTGCCCGCTGCCGACGTGTCGAAGAATTTCCTTGAATTCAATTTTGCTTAACTTCCTGTTCCTCGTTATCGCGACAACCCCTAATCCCCCACGTATGGATCGTCGAAAATTTCTATTGAATTCAGCCGTAGTTGGCGCCGGAACGGTGCTTGCCCAATGTGCCAAGCCTGCCGCGGCCAACGACAGCCCTGATGAAAAGGTATCGTACGAAACGTGGGATGACATCCGGAAACAGTTTCGCCTGGCATCCGGACGCATCCACATGACCCAGATGCTGCTCGCATCGCACCCCAAACCCGTGCGTGATGCCATCGAAAAACATAGGGATGCGCTGGATGCGAACCCCGTGGATTACTATGAAAACAATGTGGGCGCACTTGAAAAGACCGTTCGGAGCAATGCGGCGCAATACATGGGTGTAACCCCGGGAGAGATTGCGTTGACGGACAGCACAACCATGGGACTTGCCATGCTTTACAGCGGCCTGGTGTTGAAAGCAGGGCAGGAGATCCTCACCACCACCCACGATCACTACTCGACCGAGAAGGCCCTGGAGTTCGCTGCGGCAAAGACAGGTGCCGTGGTTAAACGGGTGAGTCTGTATGATGAGCCCTCGCAGGCTTCCATCGATGCCATGGTCGGCGTGTTAAAGAAGGCCATAACCCCCAGGACAAAGATCATCGCGGTAACCCATGTTCATTCGTGGACGGGAGTAAAAACTCCCATCCGGGAAATAGCTGCCATGGTGAAGGAAGCCAATGGATCCAGGGCGGCAGCCGACCGAATCTATTTTTGTGTCGATGGTGTACACGGCTTTGGCGTTGAAAACGTGAACATCGCTGAGGCGGGTTGTGATTTCTTCGTTGCCGGCACGCACAAATGGATATTCGGCCCCAGGGGCACGGGAGTCTTCTATGCGCGAAAGGACGCCTGGGACATGATCGCGCCGATCATACCTTGTTTTGAATTTCCCGTCTACGCCGCCTGGATGGGAGTCGCCGCGGCCTGGATGGGCAACAGCACCAGCAAGGAATTCACGTTCGCCGATCGCTGTACACCCGGAGGTTTTCATTCGTTTGAACATCGCTGGGCGCTGGCCGACGCCTTTCAATGGCAGCTCACTATTGGCAAAGCGCGTGTGGAGGAACGGACGCACACGCTCAGCAAGCAACTCAAGGAGGGCATGAAGGCGATGAATCATATTCAGCTTCTTACACCGCTTGACGAGTCGCTTTCTTCAGGCATCAATTGCTTCACCGTGAAAGGTCAGGATCCGGAAGAAACCGTGAAGCGCCTGCTGGCCAAAAACATCACGGCTTCTGTGACGCCTTATAGGGCCATCTATGCGAGACTGACTCCATCCCTCGTAAACAATGAGGCTGAAGTGGGTGAGGTGCTGAAGGCCTTGGAGGGAATTGCGTCTTAGGCGTTTAGTCTGGGTGTTAAGAATCTACGCTCCGCCATCCAAACAGGCCGCTGCCCGTTGCACCCAACGCTGCTTTCTCTAAGAACTTTTCTTCGCCATATTTGTTTCTCTTTCAAAACAAAAACCCTTATGAAAGCCATACTGCTCACACTTTTTGGTGCCTGGATGATGGGCGCAACGTCCATGTATGAACTGAAAGTCAACTCGATCGACGGCAAAATGGTCGACCTGAGTCAGTATAAAGGCAAAACCCTGATGATTGTGAACGTGGCCTCCAAGTGTGGCTATACCCCGCAGTATGCCGACCTGCAGAAGCTGCACGAAATGTATGGCAAACGGGTGACCATCCTTGGCTTCCCGGCCAACAACTTCCGTGGCCAGGAGCCGGGCACCAACGCCGAGATTGCCGAGTTCTGCTCAAAAGAATATGGCGTGACCTTTACCATGTTCGAGAAGATCTCCGTCATTGGCGACGATCAGCATCCGCTCTATGCCTGGCTTAAGGAGAAGACCGGTCAGGAGCCGTCGTGGAATTTCTGCAAGTATATTGTCAAGCCCGACGGCACGGTGAAATTCTTCAACCAGAAGGTGAACCCGATGGCGAAGGAAATCCTCGATGAAATCTAAACGCATTTTCTTTCTTGTCGGACTGGTCATCGTTGTTATGGGAATAGGCGCATTGTTTTCTGATTCATTTTCCTCACCCAAGGGCCCTGTGCCCGGCTCTATTTACGAATTCACCATCAAGAGCCTTGACGGCAAAGCCATCGACTTCGCCCGCTACAAAGGGAAGAAACTTCTGATCGTCAACACCGCCTCCAAGTGCGGGAAGACACCCCAATATGCCGGCCTGGAAAAACTTCATGAACAATACGGTGACAAGGTGACGGTGCTTGGCTTTCCCGCCAACAACTTCCTGTGGCAGGAACCGGGCAGCAACGAAGAGATCGCCGAATTCTGCGAACGCAACTACGGGGTCAAGTTCCAGATGTTCGAGAAGATTTCGGTCAAAGGCGGCGACCAACATCCGCTTTATCAGTGGCTGCAAAGCAAAACCGGTCACAAACCCGATTGGAACTTCGCCAAATATTTGGTCAGTGCTGACGGCAACACGGTGACCTTTTTGAAATCCAGTGTTCAACCCCTGGACAAAGAATTACTCGACAAGATCAATTAAGCGCTCATGTTTACTCGTCTCTGGAGCCCACGCCCATTTTCGGCGGATCTAGGTCTATTGTTTGTTCGCCTGGCCGTGTCCCTGTTCATGATCCCGCACGGCTACGCAAAACTCGTCGGTTTTGAAGAACGCATGAATGTGTTCGCCGACCCGTTTGGCATAGGTTCCGCCGCCTCGCTGGCCCTGGTGATCTTCGCGGAGTTTTTCTGCAGCATACTTCTCGCCCTTGGACTCTTCACACGATTTGCGCTGGTGCCCCTCATTATCGCCATGGGCACCGCTGTGCTGATCATCCACGCCGGTGACCCGTTCAGCGACAGGGAGAAAGCCCTGTTATACCTGGTCCCTTACCTGGGATTGTTCTTCACCGGGCCCGGAGCAGTTTCTGTAGATAGGTGGTTGAAAAAATAAGGCACTGCCTTAAAGCCCGAGGCATTAGCCGCAGGGGTTATCAAGCCCCTGAAGATGTCCATCTCCAACCTCCTTGCCTCAATCTTCAATAAATCAGACCTTCGCACCGATGATTGCCCACTGGATCAGCGCCTTTCGACTGCGAACCCTGCCGTTGGCATTGTCCTCCATCGGCATGGCCGGATTTCTCGCCGCGGCAGAAGGCAAGTTCAACACACCGGTATTCCTGCTTTGTTGCCTGACTACGGTCTTCCTGCAGATACTTTCCAACCTGGCCAACGACTATGGCGACACGGTCAACGGCGCCGATCACGCCGGCCGTCGCGGCCCCAGCCGCGCCGTGCAGTCGGGAGCCATCAGCGCAGCAAGCATGCGCTATGCGATCATCCTGTTCATTCTGCTGTGCCTCTCCAGCGGCGTTGCCCTGTTGTTCACCGCGTTCGGATACAACTACCGACTGCTCGGCTCGTTCCTCGTTCTGGGACTGCTCTGCATCGCGGCGGCAATCATGTATACGGTAGGCCGGCGACCTTATGGCTACGCCGGACTGGGCGATCTGGCTGTGCTGATCTTCTTCGGCGGCGTGGGCGTGTCAGGAGCCCTGTTTCTCTTTACGAAAACCCTCGCTCTGAACAGCCTTCTACCCGCCCTGGCCTGCGGATTGTTTGCCGTCGCCGTACTCAACATCAATAACATGCGGGATATCGAGTCCGACCGGCAAGCCGGGAAGTTCTCCGTGCCTGTCCGGATCGGCAAACAAAAGGCGGGTATCTACCATTGGTTGCTCCTGACGGGAGGAATGCTGGCGGCGATAGTGTACACCTTGCTGAATTATTCTTCCCCTGTCCAATTCCTTTTCCTCCTTTCCGCACCGTTGTTCATCGCGATTGGCAAAGGCGTCAATCAGCGGCCTTCCGAGCAACTCGATCCCTACCTGAAGCGCATGGCCCTCGGGACCCTGCTGTTTGTCCTACTCTTCGGGATTGGTCAGCTTTGGCGCTGAGCGAACAAAAACCTTCCGCTACTTCTTCCTGTCCAGAAGGGTCTTCAGTTTTTGAATCGCCTTTCGGTTGATTTCGACATTCAATGTCTCAACCACCCCCTTTTTCTCGCGCGTGGTGAGGCGCCAGCTCAGGGAGGCGCGGGCACTGTGTTGCCTTATACTGTCCATTTGCTGAAGGATGGGCACATACGACATGGGTGTATACTCGATGTCCACGCGTTCAATCGGCGAAGGAAACCAGGCCCGTGCATGACCAATCAGGTTATCGCCGGTGATGTCCTGGAAGTTTTCGAAGTTATTATAGACGCTCGCGATCGGCTGAGTGAAGTCGTCGATGATGGTATTGCCCTTCTCTTCGGTGATTGGCGCCAGCTTGGGCGAATCCCGGATGGAGAGGATGATGATGCCCGAGGTATTGTTGCTGATCCACTCCCGGAAGGCATAAAGGAACCGCACAGCATCCATGATCCCAAAGTTGTCGGATATGCCGGCATCCATGATGCGGATCGGCGGGTTGGTGGGCAGCGTGGTATTGGGTGTGATGTAAGGAAATGTGGCATTCATCCGCAAGGCGGAAAGAAACCGAAGACTGGGGCCACCGTGGTCTTCAAAGAGCAGTTGAAAGTCGACGCCGCTGAGCTTGTTGTTTTCGTAGTCGGGGAAATTGAGTATCTCGGCGTTCATGTAGGCCACGGGCTGCGCGGAGATGTACAATTTGCGCCCGTCGTTGACGATCGTGGGTGAAAGGATCATCATCGGAATCAGCGCCTGAACTTCCGCGTCATGATAGTCGGCCAGGGGCTTGTTCATGAGGCCTTCGGTATCCAGGTTCAGTTGTTCCTCGAACGTAAAGCCGCGATCCTTCCGGTAGGCATGGCCCTCGTATTCAAATTGCGTGAATCCCACGAACAAGTCGTTGGCCAGCAAACTGAAAATAAGCGGGTTGAGGTTGTCGGTGGCAATCTTCTCGCGGTGTTCGCGGCCATGGGGATTGATCTTCCCGCCCTGTTTCTTCCGAAGCACAGCCTCACGGAAATAACTGGCACCAATCAGCCCGCCGGAGGCCCCGGTGATGAGGGCCGTGTGCTCAATCAACTTCCCCTGCGTCAGGCTGTCGGCCGTCTGCAAGGCACTCAGCGTCCACAGGGCGGCGCGTTTTCCGCCACCGCTGGCGCAGACAAATACCATCTTGGGTTTCTCCTGTCCGTCAAATTTTTTCCTCCAGTTTTCGAGTATGCCCAGCGTATGTTGTTTGGAAAGGGCGATGTTTGCACTGTCCGTATGCTTCTTCAGGTTTTGAACAGAGTATTCCACGGGCGCTGAGGTGTAGTCAAGTCCAAAAGCAGGGTATTTCTTGGTCAGCCACCCTTCGCCAACGAGGTAGTTTAGGATGAGAAAAAGGGCGAGGGCCGTGGTGACCGACCATCCGCCGAACCAGTAGGTGAACGCCCCGGAAGCCATCACGAGGATGGTGAGCAGGATCATGAAGCTGGCTCCGGCCGGAAGTTGAAACGCAGGATAGTCTTTGAAAATGCCCAGGACGAGCACGAGGCCAAAGATGAGGAGTTCGATGAGCACCAGGTTGAATTGATTCTGATCAAACACTTTCTGCAGCACAGCCTTGTCATAGAAATCGCTTTCATCCCTTACCTTCTTGAACCGAAAGGAATTGATGAGGTAATTGTCGACACGGACTTGTTTCTTTCTGCCAAGCTCCGTCTTTTTCATTACGCTGCCGCGGGTGATGTTCCAGGCTCTCTTGCCCGCCTCGTCGATTTGGCAAACCATGTACTTGAAAATATCCTTCTGCGTCAGTCGGAAATACAACTGCAGCAGCCCCGCCATCAGCAGCACGCCAAGCAGGAAACCGCTGAGGTTGATGGCCAGCTCGGTGGCTGTCGTAAACTCGTTGTTGATTTGAAAGCTGATGATCTCGTACAGGTAGGTGATAAAGAAAATGACGGGAATGACGGCGTTGTTGAGGCTGAACTTGTTGAATGGGTGCGATAAGGCAGCCACGAATGAAAACCGGTGGCCATCGGTGATGTAGCAGGTGATGTTAAAAGCAACGGTGAACCCGCTGACCAGAACACCCATGATCAGGAAGCTGGTAAAGCTGACCTCATTGAGGTATTCCGGATCGAGAAAGAGATAGGGGATGCCAAGGTACTTGCCAAAATTGCCGGTGATCATGGCAAACAAAATGATCCAGCAGAGCATCAGTACATGATTCCTGCGAAAATTGTTAACGAGCAGCTGAACCGGAAAGGAGTAGAAGATCGCTTCCGCGACACGGGAAATAGACGCCATAGGGGTAGTGGCGAATTTAGGGAAAAATTGTTGGTGGTTGGCCTTTGGCACTTGGCTCTTGGCCATACGATAAGATCCAAAAGCCAAGAGCTAAAGGCCAACGGCCCGGAGGCTATTTATTTCCAACCAAACTAACCTGTATTCCTAGGGCTGTCGCTTGGCCTTTATGGGGAAGTTGCCAAACTGGCCCACGGCCATTGAGCCTGTCATTTCGTCCCCGGTAATGACCGACTTCACCTGGATGGTGCTGGTATTAGGACCAAAGGCCACGTCGTACGTGTAGGTGATTTCATTTCCATTGACCGTCACCGTGCTGAGGGGCGTCTCCTTGTTGGTGCGGCTACTGACGATTACACCGGTGTATTTGTCACCATCCTTTCGGATCGTCAATGTACCACCACCGCCCTGCGGTGATTCGATCGTATAGGTCCAGGTTCCTTCTGCCTTGACTACGGCATTGGGATCCGTGGGCGGCGTATTGGCAGGAGCAGCAGGAGTAGACCCTGGTCGTGCACCTCCGGGCGTTGTGGCCGGGCGTTGTGCGCCTGCAGCTGTACCCGCCGCTGCGCCACCAGCCATACCGGCAGCCTGGTTATCGCCTCCGCCTCCTGTGTCCCCACCGTCCTTCAGGTCGTCGTTGTTGATCGACTTCTTCCGGCGGCGAGGAGCATCAAAGCTCATCTTGCCAAAACGGAGACTGAACGTGACACGGAAGTTGAGGTTGTACATCTCGTTCACACTCTTCTGCTCGATGATGGGCGACTTGGTGTAGTTCTCGATGCGCATCGATGAAGTCAGGAATTGATCGGCGGCCAGGCCGATGCTGGCCTTTTTGTTGGCAAACTCTTTCCGCACCGACATGCTATACATGTAGAAGTTTCCCTGCTTGCCTTGCAACAGCACCTGCGGTCCCCGATAGAAGGCGAAGAACTGCAGTCCCCAGCCGTTGCTGATGGTATAGTTTCCGAACATGCGGAAGTTTACCACCCAGCCCTGGTTCGAAGCCGTATAGAGCGGGTTGGGATCGTTGTTCTTCAATACCGCATAGTAGAAGTCCGTGCCGGCATTCAGGGTCAACTTGCTGGAGAGATTCACGTTGCCGAAAACACTGCCTCCGTAGGCGTCTTCACGACCGATGTTCTTATAGCTGGTGGCCAGGGTGTCGGGGTCCGTGGGGACGTTGCCAATCACCCCCCGAATGGCTTGTATGGCGTTGTCGGTATTGCGCACAAAACCGGAGAAGTTCAGGTTCACACTCTTGATGGCTGTGCTGTACGACAGCTCGTAGTTGTTGGTATATTCCGGCTCGAGGTTGGGATTGCCCGTGGTGATGTTGTAAGGATTGCTGAACTGAATGTTCGGGTTCAGGAACTGGATGCTGGGACGCTGTATGCGGCGGTTGTAGGCCAGCTTGACCGTACCGTTGGGCAAACGCTTGGAAATATTCGCGCTCGGTACAATGACGCTGTACGACGGAATGGTCACCGGACCTTTCTCATTGCTGAAATTGGCATCAATGGTCGTGTACTCGTAGCGTCCCCCGGCCTTGAGGCTGTACCCGGACTTCGAGGTATATGTGTACGACAGGTAGGTGGCGGCAATGTTTTGATTGTAGGTGAATACGTTCGACAAGTTACTGTTAGGCACCTTGGTATACGGGTCGGTCTCCCCGGTTGCCGAATAGGACGAGTAGTCACTCGACACCTTGCGGAGAATAGCCTTGCCGCCCACCTCAATAAGCTGGTTGGTGCCAACGGGCGTTTGATAGTCCGCCTGCGCCGTTATCTCTTGATTGTAGCTAATGTTATCGTTCCTCAGCCGTTGGGTGGTGGCCAACGTGGCCGTGTCGAGGATGAAGTTGTAGAAGTTGTTGTTTCCGTTGTTGCGGCTATATTGGCCCAGCAGGCTGAACTCCTGTTGCGGCTTCTTGAACAAGTGCGTGTACGTCAGGCTCGCGTCGATGTTGTTGTTCTTGTTATCCGTCTCCACCTGACGCAGGCTGCTGCTGGTGAGCACGTTGTTGCTGAAGTTCTGCGAGAAGAGATTGTCCTGGTAGCCGGTCCCGTTCCGGTTGCCGTACCGCACCGAGGCAGCCAGCGAGTTGTTGGCATCGATATCGTAATCCCATCCGAAGTTCACGTTGCTGAACAAGTCGCTGCGGCGCGTGTCGGCGTTTTGCAGGGTGAGCGATTGATTCGCGCCGGAGGTGGTCAGCTGGCTATTGGAGAATTTGCCGAGCACATTGTAACCGGCACGGGCAAACCCGCCCAGGGAAAAACCCATCTTGCCGGTCCGGTAGTTTCCGTTCACGCCCAGGTTGGACGCCCGGTAGCCCACGCCGCCGTCCACATTCAACGTGAGGCCTTGCAGGGTGTTTTTCTTCGTGATGATGTTGATGATCCCTCCTGAACCTTCGGCATCGTACTTGGCGGAAGGCGAGGTGATGACTTCGACCGACTTGATCTGGTCGGCAGGTATCTGTTTCAACGCATCGGCAACGCTGGATGCGGTGATCGTTGACGGCTTGTTGTTGATGAGAACCCTCAGGTTCGAATTGCCACGGAGAGTAACGTTTCCATCCATGTCCACCGTGAGCATGGGCACGCGACGCAGCACGTCAGTGGCATCGCCTCCTTTGGTGGTGGCATCGTTCTCGGCATTGTAAACCGTGCGATCAACTTTCTCTTCCACCAGGGCGCGCTGTCCTTCTACCGTGACAGCCTGCAACTGCTGGTTGCCGCTGTTGAGTTTGATGAGGCCGGTTTCCACCGAACTCTTCTTGTCAGAGATGGTAATGTTAGGTACTTCAATGTTGTCGTAGCCAATAAAGGAGATGATCAGTTTATAGGTGCCATTGGGAACCTTGTGAATGGTGAATCGGCCCTTGTCGTCGCAGATGGCGCCGTCGATGGGCTTGTTGGAGTTGGGCAAAGCCAGCGCCACGGTGGCGAACTCCACGGGTTGATTATTCCCGGCATCGATTACAACCCCGCTGATCTTCCCTTTGCCGGCAGGAGCGGGTGTTTGCCCCGCCGCAACCAGCGCGGTGGTGATCATCAATGCCATCAAAAAAATGTTCCTCTTCATGTCTGTCAGGTTCAGCGGTCAAATCCTTAAACCGTTTTTAGGGTAGAAGGTTAGTCCGCACATATAAAAATGGTGCCGTTGGCCCTAATCGACCGTGGCGGCCGCAAAGGTAACCTCCAGAAAGGGTTGGATGGATGGATTTCCGTGAGCGGCTGCGATGTATTTGTTACCAATTTTCAAAACAACATTTTCATGCCAGGAGAACCGGGTGCAGCAAGTCCATAGCGGGTTTTTGCTCAATGTTAATCAAGGTTAATGCCGGTTAAATGAAACTAAACTTTATGCCTGTTCGAAAGGAAGATAGTCCATGGACTATGAATCAGATCGCATCATCGTAGAGCGCTAACGGCTCCGGTTAGTTAACCTTCTGGAGTCGCACAGGTATTCCCCGGTTTCTTCTGCGATTTTATCGCTTACCCCACTTTGTCACGGATTGTTGGTTAACCGCAAGTCACCGAGGGAATTAGCTGTACCTTTGCGTCCTAATTGATACCATGAAGAATTTTGAATCGCTGGGCTTATCCCCGGGCCTGGTTGAGTCAGTGGAACTCCTGGGATTTGAAACACCCACCCCAATCCAGGAAAAGGCAATCCCTGTATTATTGAAAGGCAGCCAGGATTTCGTTGGACTGGCCCAGACGGGCACAGGCAAGACGGCGGCCTTTGGACTCCCGCTCCTGGAACTCATTGAAGAAAACAGCCGCGACACGCAAGCGCTCATCCTTGCGCCAACACGCGAACTTACCCTCCAGATTGCCGGCGACCTGGAGAACTTTTCCGAGAAGTTCAAGTCATTCAACATCGTCGCCGTGTATGGCGGCGCCAGTATCGGTGAGCAGGTGCGTAAGGTGAAGAAGGGCGCACAGCTCATCGTGGCTACTCCCGGCCGCCTGATTGACCTGATCGATCGCAAAGCGGTGCGCCTCGAGTCGATCCGCTATGTGGTGCTGGACGAAGCCGATGAAATGCTCAACATGGGGTTCAAGGAAGACCTGGACAAGATCCTGTCGTTTACACCGGAGACCAAGTTCACCTGGTTGTTTTCAGCCACCATGCCCCGGGAAGTTCGCGCGATCATGAAGAACTACATGAGCGACCCTTATGAACTCACCGTCGGCGAGCAAAACAAAGGGAATGTCAATATTGAGCATCGATACGTCCTGGTTCAGGAACGTGAGAAGTACCTGGCCCTGAAACGAATCCTTGATTTCACACCCGAAATTTTCGGCCTGATCTTTTGTCGCACGCGCATCGACACGCAGCGTGTGGCCGAGATGCTGATGAAGGACGGTTACAACGCCGATTCCCTGCACGGTGACCTTACACAGCAGCAGCGCGACCGCGTGATGATGCGCTTTAGAAACCGGGCCATCCAGATTCTCGTCGCCACGGACGTGGCCGCCCGCGGTATCGACGTGGAAGACATCACCCACGTCATCCACATGAATATGCCCGACGAAATGGAATTCTACACCCACCGGAGCGGACGCACAGCACGAGCCGGAAAGAAGGGAATTTCCATCGCACTTGTCAGTCGCAGCGAGCAGGGCCGGCTGAAGCAAATCGAGAAAACACTCAAATCGCCGGTCAAGCGGATGCTGGTGCCCACCGGCGCGGAAGTCTGCCAGAAGCAACTGCTGGCGCTCATGCACCGCGTGAAGGAGGTCAAGATTAACGAGGAGGAGATCGCCGGATTTCTGCCGGCCATCGAAGCGGAACTTGACAACCTCACCAAAGCGGAGATCATCAAGCGGTTTGCCTCCATCGAATTCAATCGCTTCCTCGACTACTACCGCAACGCGCCCGACCTCAATGAAAGCCAGGGAAAGGGCAGCGCTGATGGCGGTCGTTATGTGACCGGCACCCGCTTCTTCATCAACGTGGGCAAGATGGACGGCCTGGACAAGTCCAAAATGCTTGAAGTGCTCGATGAGTTTGCCGGGCTGGAAAAAAAGGACATCGGCAAGATCGACCTCAAGGGTGCCTATTCATTTTTTGAAGTAGAGAAAGGCCGGGAGGACCGCATCCTCCAGGCCTTCAAAGGTACCGAGTATGAGGGCCGCCCGATCCGTGTGGATATCGCAGGCCCCGACGCCACCTCCGACAGAAAGCCCAGGAAGAAGGACTTCAAGGAACGTGGATCGTTCAAGGGAAAGAAGTGGAAGAAGCGTTGAGCGTAAATCGGAGATCGGAAGCCTTACTCCGTCTCCGCTGGCATCGGCTGACCGCCGACTGACAATGGCCGGGATCAAATTCCCTTGCCGGCACCATGTTTTGAATGGTGTATTTTGTATTTTTTCGCTTAGATAGGGCTTGCCCACATGGCCAAACTCAAAAACATCATCAAACAGCTGTCCGACAAGGACTACCAGGCGATCTATGACTCACTGATTTCAGGCAACGCTGAAAAGTCGGCCTACCTGCTGAAAGCAATGCGGGAACGACAGCTGTCGGAGAACAAAGTCATGGGCGAGCTCGAGGTGAACGCCAACGCGTACTACACCATGCGGTCGCGGCTAAGCCAAAAGATTGAAGAGTACCTCATTCAGCAGATGGAGAGCCCACGCACCGATCTCCTCCGGAAAGTGGCCAACATCAATGAGGTCTTCTTCACCAACAAGAAGACCATCGCCATCGCCACCTTGCGCAAACTGGAGAAGGAGCTTATCGAAGCCGACCTCGTGGGTGAGCTGCCGACCATCTACAAACTCCTCAAGAAGCTTCATTTGCATTCGCCGGAGTACTTTCAGTTCTCACAACTCTACAACCGCCACATCGCCTACATGCTGGCCGTGGACAAGGCCGAGGATGTGGTCGCTGATTATTTCAAGAAATACGGCAACTACTTCCTGACGGCCGACCTCACCGAGAAGATGAGCCTCGACCTGTTGATCAGGGAAATACACAGCATCGCCAACCTGTACGAATCGCATCGGTTATATGTATACAAATCGTGCATGCTGGTATTCCACCGGTTGTTCGTGGAAGGGGAGGAGAGTTCACAGGCCGAGGAGGAATCGATCGAAGACATCTTTGGACGGGTCCAGGATATTTTTGACCGCTACAACCTCGACCCGGTATATTATCATTTGAATCTGCTCTTTGAGTTTCTGAAGCTTGAGTACTACAATCACTACAAGGTGTACAAGCAGGCCGAGCGGTACTTTGAGGAGGTAAACGATGCGGCGTCCAGCCTGTTAATCAACTACCCGTATTACACCTTCTCCATCCGTTTCCTGCTCTCCAAGCTGGAACGGTCGCTCCGATTGGGAACAGAAACCGAACTCCACAGCGAGTTGAAGGAATTGTTTGCCGATTACGAACCGGACCTCAACAATATTCCGCAGCACATTATCTATACGGTGTATTGTGCGCTGTGCAGCTATTATGCCGGACGCTACGAGGAGACAGCCCGCCTGCTCAACAACCTCATTAATGATGTCAGCCTGAAAAAATACCCGTTGGCGCAGATGGAGGTAAAGGCGCTGCTGTGCCTTCAGTATTGCATGCTTAAAAATATTGACCTGTTCAACCAGTTGTCAAACAGCGTCCAGCGGAATATTCGCATCATCGGAAAGGACGCCTGCGAAAACGTGCTCATCTTCCTGAAGATTCTCAAGATCGCCGTGAGCGAGGCGAAGAAGGAGAAGCACAAGAAAATCTCAGCGCTCATCCCCCGGTTCAAATCTCTTTCGGTGAACTACTTTGCCCCCACGTCCTATATCCGGATGGATGAGAAATTTGTGGAACGACTGATTGCCCTCGAAATCCAGGGCGGCGGCCCCTACGACGACAGCGAAGACGACATCTAAAGACTTAACGCCATCAGGCTCTCATGCGTGAGCGGCTTGTTCAGGTACAACTTCACACTGCTGTACTTCTTCGACCGGTTCACATCCTGGGGATTGATGGAAGACGTGAGCATGACAATCCGGCACTTCTTCCTGGTGGTGGCCATCAGCTTTTCGAATTCGTCGAGGAACTGAAATCCATCCATCAGGGGCATGTCAATGTCCAGGAAAATGACGTCGGGCAGCACCTGGTCGGCAATTTCCAGCTTTTCAATGTTGCGCAGGAATTCGATGGCACTTCTCGCTCCTGTGTGAATATAGATGTGATCGGTGATGGAGGCGGACTCCACCATTTTTTGATTGATGAGATTGTCAATCTCATTGTCATCAATCAGCATCACGGAACGATAGCGCTTAGGTGGCATGGGTGAAAATGAACAGCCAATGTAATTAGCTCAGGAACGAAATCCAACTGTTGACTATAGCGTGGACGTTGGCCGGCCAAAGGCCAAAACAACGAACGCCAGTCTTAGACGTCGAACTTGATTCCCTGGGCGAGGGGCAGCGACGTGCCGTAGTTGATCGTGTTGGTTTGTCGGCGCATATATGCCTTCCATGCATCGGATCCGGACTCGCGGCCGCCACCGGTCTCTTTCTCGCCTCCAAACGCCCCGCCAATTTCAGCGCCCGACGTGCCAATATTCACATTGGCAATGCCGCAGTCGCTGCCGTTGGCAGAAAGAAACTTCTCCATCTCCATCATGTTGGTGGTCATGATGGCCGAAGAAAGCCCTTGCTTGACGCCGTTCTGGATGGCGATTGCATCCTCGATTTTCTTGTACTTGATGAGATAGAGGATAGGGGCAAATGTTTCGTGCTGGACGATGGGGAATTCATTCTTCACCTCCGCGATGGCCGGCTTGACATAACAACCGGACTCGTACCCTTTCCCGGTCATTGTGCCTCCTTCAACCAACAACTTGCCGCCTTGTTTCTTGACGGCTTTCAAGGCGTCCGTGTATAGTTGAACGGCAAGCTTGTCGATGAGCGGACCTACGTGGTTCTTCGGATCAAGCGGGTTTCCGATCCGCAGCTGACTGTACGCTTTCTTCAGTTTCTCCTTGACGGTACCATACACTTTTTCATGAATGATCAGTCGCCGGGTCGTGGTGCATCGCTGACCGGCGGTGCCCACCGCGCCGAATAAGGCGCCGCGGATGGCGATGTCAAGGTTGGCATGCTCGGAGATAATGATGGCATTGTTGCCGCCCAGTTCGAGCAGCGGGCGCCCCAACCGTTGCATGACCGCCACGCCGACAGCCTTGCCCATGCGCACCGAACCCGTAGCCGACACCAGCGGTATGTGCTCGTTGGAAGCCAGCCATTGTCCTACGCGGTAATCTCCGTTGACAATGCATGATACTCCTTCCGGAACACCATTCCTCCTGAACACTTCGCTCACAATCCGCTGACAGGCTATGCTGCAGAGCGGAGTCTTTTCGGACGGCTTCCAGATGCAGGTATCGCCGCATACCCACGCAATGGCAGCGTTCCATGACCATACGGCGACGGGAAAATTGAATGCCGAAATGATGCCCACGATGCCCAGCGGATGATACTGCTCATACATCCGGTGAAGTGGCCGTTCGGAATGCATGGTGAGTCCATGAAGTTGACGAGAAAGGCCAACCGCGAAATCGCAGATGTCGATCATTTCCTGAACTTCACCCAGTCCTTCCTGGTACGATTTCCCCATTTCGTAGGAAACCAGCATCCCGAGCGCTTCTTTCTTTTCGCGCAGGGCTTCGCCCAGTTGGCGCACCACCTCGCCTCGTTTCGGAGCGGGAACCTGGCGCCATTGCTCGAAGGCCTTCTGGGAAGTTTTTACTACGCTGGCGAATGCCTTGGCGTCGGTTTGTTGAACTGCGCCGATCAGCTTTCCATCAACAGGTGAATAGGATTTTATTGCCGGGCCTTTGGTCGTGATCCATTTGGCGCCGGTGGAAACACCGGAATTGGACGGTTTGATTCCAAGCGTAGAAAGGACGGTCTTGATTTCCATACAGTTAATGTCGGGTGGCAGTGTGATTTGTCATGGATTGAACCTTCAATCCCTGGTTAACGGCCCGCAAGTTAATCACTATTGATATGTCGTCAACGTGATCCCGGACTTTGGCTTCTACCAGTTGACTCCGTAGACTTTACGCTCTCCACCGGGATAGATTCCCTCCACAAGCATTCCCCCTGACTTGTATTCGAGCATGCGGTTGAGGTCTTCAACATTTTCGACGGTGACTTTGTCGAGGTGGGTGATGATAAAGCCTTTCTGAATACCGGCTTCCATCCACTTCCCGGAGCTGAGTGAACGGACCAGGACGCCGCCCTCCAGGTTGCGGCGGGTAAGCTCGGAATAGGGGATGTCCTCAAATTTGGCACCCTGAATTTCATAATTGACCGGCAGCCTC
>JAYRNL010000107.1:0-18365 GCA_041912235.1 Cyclobacteriaceae bacterium | reverse complement strand
CTTCCGACGGCGGACAATCAACCGTGGAGGACAATGATTCGCAAAAGGATGTAGTCCGCGTGGCCGCCGGATCGGCTGATCACACTACGCTGGTTACTGCCCTGAAAGCTGCTGAATACGTAGACGTGCTTTCCAACGCCGGGCCGTTCACGGTGTTTGCTCCCACCAATGCGGCGTTCGACAAACTGCCTGCCGGCACAGTAGAAGGATTGCTGAAGCCCGAATCAAAGGATGCACTTCGCAATATCCTGGAGTACCATGTTTCCGTGGGTGTTTACAAGCTTGAAAACCTGAGGGACGGACAAGCCATCAACCAGGTGAACCTCGACAACATCACCGTCGGGATCAAGGATGGCAAATACACAGTTAACGGCGCCAACATTGTCGCTACCGTGCCTGCATCAAACGGAGTGATCTATGTGATCGACGCCGTGTTGCTGCCCCCCGATAAGAAGAAGTAGTCCATTGACCCACGCCAAAACCGACATTCAAAACCGGGGCGATGTAGAGCGACTGGTCGATTTGTTTTACGAACAAGTACGCCAGGATGATCTGCTCTCCCCGGTTTTTGCCCATGTAAACTGGCCGGCTCACTTGCCGACCATGTATAATTTCTGGAGTTCGCTGCTGCTCGGTGACAGTTCTTACCAGGGAAATCCCTTTCAAAAGCATATGAACCTGGCAATCAGGGGCGAACATTTTGACCGGTGGCTCTTGCTCTTCTCTCGCACTGTTCGTGATCATTTTGACGGCCAAAAGGCAGTGGAGGCACTTGAACGAGCCCACGCTATCGCGGGACTTTTCAGACACCGTCTGGGACTAAATCAATAATCACGTCTTTGGCTTACCAACCGGTCAGTACCGTAGGCAGTCCTCAATTAGCTCTGGCTAACACCCGTGAGCTATATGAGGGGTCATTGCATGGAGCAAACAGCTTGAAGTATTTCTTTAAGTCTGACTTAGAAAAAGACATTTTTGTCCATGACAAAAATCATGTTCCAGCTTTCTGGGCAATCCCTACTTTTGAGCGCACCTATACTTAAAATTATTCAGCTATGGAGTTAGACAAGTTTAGCTACGACAATAAAATTGTCAAGGCATTCATGATTACCACGGTGATCTTCGGATTGGTCGGCATGCTGGTCGGCCTTACAGCAGCCATCCAGTTATTCTACCCCATATTCAACTTTGATTTTCAGTACACCACCTTCGGTCGCATAAGGCCGCTGCACACCAACGCCATCATCTTTGCCTTCGTGGGCAACGCCATGTTTGCCGGCGTTTACTATTCGATGCAGCGCTTGCTGAAGACGCGGATGTTTAGTGATACGTTGAGTTGGATACACTTCTGGGGCTGGCAGCTGATTATCCTCGCCGCGGCGATCACGTTACCGCTGGGCATCACTACATCCAAAGAATATGCCGAACTGGAATGGCCGATCGATATTGCCATCACGCTGATTTGGGTGGTGTTTGGCTGGAACATGATCGGCACCATCATCAAGCGCCGCGAACG
The DNA here is from genome assembly GCA_041912235.1 of Cyclobacteriaceae bacterium. Taxonomy (GTDB): domain Bacteria; phylum Bacteroidota; class Bacteroidia; order Cytophagales; family Cyclobacteriaceae; genus ELB16-189. The sequence continues at coordinate 16,849 of JAYRNL010000107.1, read as the reverse complement.
CCACATGTATGTCGCCATCTGGTTCTACATCGCGACGTTTGTCACGGTCGCCGTGCTGCATGTAGTCAACTCCTTTGAGATGCCGGTCACCTGGCTCAAGAGTTATTCCTTCTACGCCGGCGTTCAGGATGCACTGGTACAGTGGTGGTACGGTCACAATGCTGTGGCCTTCTTCCTCACCACACCCTTCCTGGGGCTGATGTATTACTTCCTTCCAAAGGCCGCCAATCGTCCGGTATATTCTTATCGCTTGTCTATTATTCACTTCTGGTCACTTATCTTTATTTATATCTGGGCGGGCCCTCACCACCTTCTGTATACGGCGCTTCCCGATTGGGCACAATCACTGGGCACCGTCTTCTCCATCATGCTGATTGCTCCGTCCTGGGGAGGGATGATCAATGGGCTGATGACCTTGCGTGGAGCTTGGGACCGCGTTCGTGAAAACCCGGTGTTGAAGTTCATGGTGGTGGCCGTAACGGCTTATGGTATGGCCACCCTCGAAGGCCCGCTGCTTTCCTTGAAGAACATCAACGCGATCACTCACTTTACCGATTGGATTGTAGCCCACGTGCACGTGGGTGGCTTGGGTTGGAACGGCTTCCTGATCTTCGGCATTCTGTACTGGCTCGTCCCGCGTATGTGGGGCACCAAACTGTACTCTACTCAATTGGCTAATGTGCACTTCTGGCTGGGCACACTGGGTATCATCTTCTATGCGCTGCCGATGTACGTGTCAGGCGTTGTGCAGAGCCTGATGTGGAAGGAGTTTAACCCCGATGGATTCCTGGTCTACAAGAACTTTCTGGAAACGACCGTTCAAATTTTGCCGCTGCACATGATTCGTGCCACGGGAGGAGCGTTGTACCTGACTGGCGCCATCCTGATGACCTACAACCTGATCAAGACAGCCTATTCAGGAACATTCATTGCTAACGAGCCTGCTGAGGCCGCTCCACTCGCTTCCACAACTGAATCGACAGGTGGCGGATGGCATCACCGCGTGCTGGAGAGCAAGCCGGTGTTGTTCACGGTATTGGCATTCATCTCCATTCTGGTGGGCGGCATTGTCGAAATCATTCCCACCTTCCTTATCAAGTCAAACATTCCGACGATTGCTTCGGTAACACCCTATACACCTCTTGAGCTGCATGGCCGCGATATTTACATCCGTGAGGGTTGCGTGAGTTGTCACTCGCAAATGGTCAGGCCATTCCGTTCTGAGACGGAGAGGTATGGTGAATACTCAAAGGCCGGGGAATATGTATATGATCACCCGTTCTTGTGGGGATCTAAGCGCACAGGTCCGGATCTGCACCGGGTTGGCGGTAAGTACTCAGACAGCTGGCACTACAACCACATGTTGGCACCCGGCGACGTGTCTACGGGATCCATCATGCCCGCCTACCCATGGTTGTTTGAGCAATCCCTTGATCTTGGGAAGACCTCAGGTAAAATCAGCGCCTTGCGTAAGATTGGCGTGCCCTACGCTGAAGGGTATGAAGAAACGGCCAATGAGGACCTCCAGAAGCAAGCAAAGAACATCAGCGAAAACCTGAGCATGGAAGGAATCGAAGTTGCGCCTGAAGCAGAAATAGTGGCCCTCATTGCCTACCTGCAACGCCTGGGCAAGGACATCAAAGCTGAAAAGGTTGCCGAACGCTAACCCACTGAGCTATGTATCAAGACATTCTTCGCAGCATAACCAACGTGGCCATCTGGCCCATCGTCTCGTTCTGCATCTTCTTTAGCTTCTTTCTTTGCCTGTTGTGGTGGACATTCACAGTGGACAAGAAGTACATCCATTACATGAAGGATATGCCATTGGAAGACGGCACAGAAAACAAATCGATCTAAACGACTAGTTACCATTCAATATGAAATCAATAAATCCTGCCCATATGAATACGGTTAGCCGGCCTTCCTGGACCCGGATCGTGATGACCTCTTGTTTCCTGCTGGCGGCGACCCTGCCAGCCGCCGCCCAGGAGACTTCGCAGAAGTCGTTTTGGGATGACCCGGTAAATCACCCGATGATGCCGCTGTACCTTATTACCGCACTGGTATTCGTTACCGTAATCCTCGTCCTGATCGTTGCGGTCTACATGCTTCGCATCCTGAATATGTTTGTTGAGCAGGCCGAGCGGGAACGTGCTCAAAAACTGGGCAAGCCTTATGTTCCCAGTGTGTCCTGGTGGACGAAGATGTGGGATGAATTCAATGCGTCTGTCCCCGTCGAAAAGGAAAAGGACATTGACCTTGGGCACGAGTACGATGGCATTCGCGAACTGGATAATCACCTCCCGCCCTGGTGGAAAGGGATTCTGTATGGAAGTATGATTTGGGCGGTATTCTATATGATCGTCTACCATTTTGTTGGCTCGTGGCCATTGTCCAGGGCGGAGTATGAGAATGAGGTAGCCACAGCGGCAGAGAAGATTCGCGCATTTAAAGCCTCGCAGCCGGTTGCCGACATTGATGCCAACACGCTCGTGTATAGCGCCGATGCCGCTATCCTGGAGAATGGGAAGCAGGTATTCACCAGCAACAATTGTCAGCAATGCCATCGCGCCGACGGTGGGGGAAATGCGATAGGCCCCAACCTGACCGATGCCTATTGGATTCATGGGGGATCGATCAAAAATCTTTTCCAGACGATAAATACCGGCGTGGTCGAAAAGGGTATGCCTGCCTGGGGTAAGGTGATGAGCCCGACCGACGTGCGTGATGTTGCATTTTATGTCATGAGTCTGCAGGGTACTAACCCCAAAGATGCGAAAGCGCCCCAGGGCAATCTGTACACGCCCGAGGTGGTGGCTGCTCCTGCTGATTCGGTGAAAGGAGCAAAGTAGATTATGTTGCAGGAAGGGGTGGGAACCGAGGCGGCTGAACACAGCAAGGAGCTCTATCAATACGATGAGGAGTTCAGGGACAGCATCAGCACAGTAGACAAGACGGGTAAGCGAATTTGGCTTTACCCCAAAAGGCCCTCCGGCGCCTATCATAAACGCCGGATTGTTGTAACCATCGTGCTGCTCGCCCTGTTTTTTGCAGGTCCCTTCCTGACCATTGGGGGCAGGCCGATCCTGCTGCTTAATTTCTTTGAACGAAAATTTGTAGTGCTGGGCCAGGCATTCTGGCCTCAGGACTTTGTCCTTCTCGCGTTGACGCTGATCACGCTTTTTGTTTTTGTCATCCTGTTCACCGTGGTCTTTGGTCGGCTTTGGTGCGGCTGGGCTTGCCCTCAAACGTTGTTCATGGAGATGGTGTTCCGGAAGATCGAATATTGGATTGAAGGAGATGCCAACCAGCAGCGGCGACTGGATCGCATGCCGTGGGATTTCGACAAGATTCTCAAAAAAACTGCCAAGCATGTAATTTTTGTTCTCTTGTCTTTACTGATCGCGCACATCGCCATGGCTTACCTGATCGGGAAAGACCAAGCGTTGGCCATTGTTCAGGAGCCGCCAACCGAGCACCTGGCTGGATTCATGGGGATGATTGTTTTCACCGGGATATTTTACAGTGTGTTTGCTTACTTCCGTGAGCAGGCTTGCGTTGTTGTATGTCCGTATGGACGATTGCAGGGCGTGCTCCTGATCAAAGACTCGATTGTTGTTGCGTACGACTGGCTGCGAGGCGAGCCCAGAGGACGGCGTCGGAAGCCAACCCCCGAGGCGCCCAAGATAGGAGACTGTATTGACTGCAAACTGTGCGTGCATGTATGCCCAACCGGAATTGACATACGAAACGGTACCCAGTTGGAGTGTGTGAACTGCACCGCGTGTATGGATGCATGTGATGATGTGATGGTAAAGATCAACAAGCCCAAGGGGCTGATCCGTTATGCCTCTTACAATTCCATTCAAAACGGAATCCAGCGCCTGATAACGCCGAGGGTGATAGGGTATTCGGTTGTCCTGGTGGCCCTGGTCAGTGTTCTTAGTTTCACACTCGCTACCCGCTCCGATGTGGAGACCACCGTACTCAAGGTCCCCGGTACCTTGTTCCAGCGAACCGATGACGGATTTATTACGAACTTGTATACGATCGAGTTTGTTAACAAGACGTTCGATCCGCTTAAGCTGCAGGTCAGGGCTGAGACGCCTGCCTCCGCGACGCTGGTGCTCCCGGAGGGAACCGATATTCAGGTTCCGCCGGAAGAGTTGGTGAAGCGGATGTGTTTCATCCGGATTCCGGCGGCCGAGGTGACTGAAGCGAGAACGGTGGTCATCCTGGGCGTGTACCGGGGTGATGCCCTGCTCGAAAGCGTAAAGGTGAAATTTATTGGACCTGTAAAATCAAGGAAATGAATTGGGGTAAGTCGATCGTCCTGGCCTTTGTGCTGTTTGCTCTATTCATTGGGACACTGGTTGTGGTCTGCTTGAGGCAGGACATACCCCTGGTGGCCGCTGACTACTACGATCAGGAATTGAAATTTCAGGATCAGTTGGACCGCATGACGAATACGAATGCGCTTGAGGAAAAGCCGGTCGTTCAGGTAGACAAAGGTGCGCTTGAAATTCAGTTTAGCCGGTTACCTGAGATCAAAGACGGGGCGCTCGTCCTGTTTCGGCCTTCAGACGCCCGACTGGACAGAAAATATTCCATTCAGGGAGCCGGGTCCACCCATCGAATTGACCTTCGCGACATTCCCGGAGGCATGTACAAGGCGCGCATGACCTGGAGAATGGATGGAAAAGAATACTTCCTGGAAACAGCGATCTATTTGTGATGATCTGGACTGCCCTGTTTATCGGACTCGCCGGAAGCCTGCACTGCGTGGGAATGTGCAGTCCGTTGGCCATGGCCGTTTCCTCGTTGTCGCCTGCAGCGGTGATTAACCGGGTTCTTTATAATGGCGGGCGGGTGTTGACGTATGGCATCCTGGGGGCTGCCGTGGGTGCATTCGGAGCGCTCGCCGGATTAACCGACTACCAACTTCAGATATCAGCGGCTTTGGGTTTGCTGTTGGTACTGCTTGGTCTTTCCGGCGTAAGTGTCATTCGTATTCCACTTCTCACCCGCGTGCTTCAGCACTTCACGGCATGGCTCAAAGTCCGTTTCGCCGCTCAAGTCAAGTCAACCCGCTGGGTCTCTTTGCTGATCATGGGAGGGATTAACGGACTGCTTCCGTGTGGACTAACTTACTTTGCGCTGACGTACTGCATCACCCTTCCCAACGCGGCCGATGGATTTCTGTTCATGACGGCCTTTGGCGCAGGAACCCTGCCCGCCATGATTGGATTGCCTTCCGTGCTGCATTGGATTGCGAAACGGTTCACCTGGAAGGCCACCCGGATCAGTGCCTTCTTGATGATTGCGTTAGGGGCTTTGTTGATTGCACGCTCCGCCTACTTTGTTCAGCATCAGTCAAACCTGTCAGCGCAGGCGACGGAAGTCGTATGTCCTTAGCTTAACGAACGACGTTCCAGCGAACGATCTTCTCCAGTTTGGTGGGCTGCAGAACACGAATCTTCCCGCTTTCAATTTCGATGAGGCCTTCTTCTTTGAAATCTGACAACACCCGTATCACGGACTCAGAAGCAGTACCGACGATTTTAGCCAGGTCATCGCGTGAAATGTTGATCTTATCCTTTTGATCCTTGAGTTGAGTTACCTTCAGCAAGGCATCAGCGGTACGCTGACGAACCGAACTGTAGGCCAGGTTCAGCAATTGCTTTTCTTTCTCAGCCACCTTGCGGCAAAGCAGTGATATAAAACCGGACGCTACGTCGTGATGGCTGTAGAGAAGGGTAAGGAAGTCGTGCTTGGGGATGACGATCACTTCCGAGTCCTGCATGGCCACGGCCGAGTCATGGTAGTCTGTGCCCTCGAGGATAGGCTCGAAGCCAAAGAAATCGTTCGCCTTGTAGAGATCGGTGATCAATTCCTTGCCATCCTGGTGCGATTTGAAAGTCTTGACATCGCCAGACTTTAGGAAATAGACAGCCTGGGGAATGTCGCCCTCACTGAAGATCTCCGCCTTTTTCTTGTATTGCTTTACTTTCTTGTCTTTGCAGAGGTCCTTGAGATTCAAAACCTTCTGGGCATCGCGGATGAAGGTATCAAGGCCCTCGGGTGTGCTCGAGTAGTCATTGACCCGAAGTGCGTGCTTGCGTAGTCGCGTACCGATGGCATTGAGTAGTTCGGTTTCGCTGAACGGTTTGGTCAGGTAGTCGTCGGCGCCCAACTCCATCCCTTTGCGGATGTCAGCCTTTTCTGTTTTGGCGGTGAGGAAGATGAAAGGAATGCGTGCTGTGTCGGGCGCTTTGCTGAGAATATGAAGGACGCCGTAGCCATCGAGCTCCGGCATCATGATATCACAAATGATCAAATCGGGGCTTTGTTCCTGGGCCAAGTGTACCCCGACTTTTCCATTTTCGGCGGTAACCACCTCGTAACCAGCCAGGGACAGAATCTCGCCTGTATTTTCGCGGATTTCCGAATTGTCTTCGATAAGCAGGACTTTCTTCATGAAGGTTGAATTGGTAGTCGAATGGTAAATGTACTGCCTTTGCCGTAAATACTCGTAAACGAAATGGTGCCATTTAACAGGTCAAGGTACCGCTTGACAATGTTTAGCCCCAGGCCGGTGCCTTGTATGTTGATGGCATTGCTGGCGCGGAAGAACCGGTCAAACAAATGCCGCTGGTCTTCATCAGGAATCCCGATTCCCTCGTCCTGGATGCTGATCGTCAGGTGGTCGTTATCGGAAGCACTGATGAATTGTATAGCCTTGCCGGCATCGGAGTACTTGCTGGCATTGGAAAGCAGGTTGAAGAGGATGTTGCGAATCATCCGGGTGTCTGTTTGAATGACAGTCGAATCACTTTCACAGAGGGTTTCAATGTGTTGACCCGGTTTCAGGGAGAGCCTGATCTCCTCGGCAATATCCGTGATAAGCTCTTTGATATTGACCTGCTCCCGGATGATCTCCATTTTACCTTCCTCCAGCTTGCCCACAGATAGGAAGTCGTTGAGGATGGAGGTCATGTGATTGACCGATGCACGGGCCCGGTTGATATGCTTGTCGATCTTGTCCAATTGCCCAGCCTGTCGATATTGCTCGATGAGTGAAATCGAGCTCAGGATCGTGCTCAGCGGTGTGCGGAATTCATGGGAAGCAATGGAGACAAACTTGGACTTCATCTCGTTGAGTTCGCGCTCCTTCGTCAGCGCCTTCAACACTTCCTCTTCGGCTTTTTTGCGTTCGGCTACTTCCTTCTCAAGCTTTCGAATGGAGACGTTCAGGTCTTCGGTGCGTCCTTTTACTTTTTTCTCCAATTCGGTGGCGTAAACAATCAACTGCTCCTCACTTTGACGAAGGGCTTCCTCAGCTCTCTTGCGCAGGGTGATGTCGCTGATAAATGCAATGGCAATAAGATTTCCCCCTGCTTTGGAATAACTCAGGCTGATTTCGACGGGGAATTCTATGCCGTCTTTTCTCAAACCGGTCAGGTCCCGGCCTAAGCCCATGCGACGAGGGACGGGGTTGTTGTTGAACTCCACTAGCAAATGCGAGTGATGGCCCCGATATCGCTCGGGGAGGAGGGTTTCTAGCGGCTTACCCAGCAGTTCATTGGGTTCATAGCCGAACATGCGTTCCCCGGTGGGGTTAATGACCAGGATGGTTCCCTCCTTGTCGATCACGATGAATCCCTCCATCATGCTTTGAAAGATGTCCTTTAAGGCATCGCCTGCGATGGCGGGAATCCCAAAGACGTTCGTTGAATCGGCCATGAGGAGCAAAAGTATGACTAAAATCATTTTCATCCATGATGAATATTCGGCTTGCCAGCGTGGCATCCGGGCTACGTTTGTTGAAGTGTAGAACCTTATTCATGGCCACCGCCAATACCCCAACACTTCTTTTTGTCACCGATTTCTCTGACTCCTCCGTACACGCCATGCATTGGGCTATGCCGGAGGCACAGAAGCATAACCTGCACCTTGCTGTATTGTATCCTTATCGGCTCGACAAGGTTCACCGCAAGGAGAACAGCATACAGTCTAAAAAGGAACTCGAGCGGGAAGCCACCGAAAAGTTTGAGTTGCTCGCGGAAAACCTGCTCAAACACAGTCATGTAACCTATGACTTCAAAGCCGAAGTTGGATTCCTTCGCGACCGGGTCAGCGAATATTCACGCAAACACAATGTGGTCTTACTCGTCATTGGCCAGCGAATGATCAATGAGGAGTCGTTTGCTGAAATGCTGGATGACCTGCAGGTGCCCTTGGTGATCATTCCGGCCAGCCGCTGATAACTACTTGAGCTTTTGTTTCTTAGCCTTGGCTTTGGGATAAGCCATCTTGGGGATGGGGGCTGACTGCCGCGCCTTAAACTTGGGCTTGGTGGTGATAATCCGGGCTACACCAACGGTGAAGGTGAGGAATATGTCGCGCCGTGCACCATAAAGATCCGGCGCCCCCGGGTTGCCTTTCACATCAACTGGTCCGCTTGGGTTTTTTAATTGGTCGAGATAATCGCTGGAGCGGGAATCAAATAGCGCAAAGTTGGCACGGCCATCGGCCATCAAGCTCCATTTGTCATTGAGATCAAGGTCAAATCGTGTCCCCACGCCGCCAAATAGTTGAAAACTCCTGAATTTGTCCTTGGACACGTGTACAAGGTCCTTGACTTCAGGAACAAATACGCCATCGTACACAATGGTATACCCGGGATCAGTGGGCACCGACACGCCATTGGGATAGTGAAGCTTGGAAGCGGAATGGGTGAATGTTTCCTTGCCATCCATCAGAAAGCAGAAGTCGAGGGCGGCTACCAGGCTCAGTCGAAAGAAGGCAAGGTTATTAAGATGAAATTTAAGGCCGACCGGTATACTCAGGTAATCCATGTGGATGTCCCTTGACCCCACGTCTCCGCCGGTTGTATTCTTGATGATGAAACTCTGACCGATCGATGTGTAATTGGGTGACACAAAGACGCCAAGACCCGGTCGATCGTAGCCCCAATACAACCCCACCGGAGTGCCATGAATGGAGAATCGGGAAACAAAACGTGGGTCGTTGGATAGGCCCTGATCGATTGTAATCGGCACATTGATCCCTCCGAAGACACCAAACGACTCAATGTTCTGAGCCGGTGCCAACTGAACCTGCACGGCGAGAACAAGGCCAACGGCTGCGCATCTAACGAGTTGTTTCAAGCTCAAGGGACACAGGGGTTCAGGTCACAACTCCTCGGGGGCGAGGGATTACAAATCTAACAGAAAATGAGCATTTGGCCGTCATAGACTAACGATCAATGCGTTATTTTGCGTCTATCCTGCCTGCTTTTTTCGGTGGGGCAACAAGTATGAATCGATTGCGAGAGCAATTACTCCGGTCATTGCGCGAGGTGCGCCTCACGGGTAACATTTATGTTGCCTTGATCCTCTATTTGTTGTTAATGATGGCTCTCTTCATGGTGTGCCGCATCGGGTTCTTCTTCTTCAACATCGAATTTTTTCCTGATATGGATCTGGGGCGTTTTGCGTGGATCGCTTTCGGCGGCCTTCGATTTGACCTCACTGCGGTATTGTACCTCAACGTGCTATTCATCCTGTTGCTTATCATCCCGTTGAGGCAGCGGTTCCGTCCCGGATATCAGCGGGCTGTGCGGTATTTGTTTTACGTCACGAATACGCTGGGCCTGATGGCCAACGTTGCCGACACGGTGTACTACCGGTATACGTTGCGACGCACCACCTTGAGCGTCATACGACAATTTGAAAACGAAAAGAACATTCAGGGCTTGTTCACCCAGTTCCTCATTGATTATTGGTATGCCCTGGTTACGCTGGCCATACTGGTCTGGCTCATGATTTGGCTATTTCGCCGCATTCCGGTAAGGGGTCCGATGATATCCCATCCGGTGACATTCTATTCCGGCGGAACGATAGCCATGTTTGTGATTGCCGGACTGGTGGTTGCAGGAATTCGCGGAGGCTTTGGCGAAAGTACGCGACCCATTACCCTGAGCAATGCGGCCCAGTATGCCACCTTGCCGAAGGATATCAATCTCGTGCTCAATACACCGTTTGCTTTGCTTCGCACGGCCAAGACGCCGGTGGTGACCAAAGTGCACTACTTTCCTGATGATGCAGACGCGGAGAAGGTTTTCACGCCCATCCACCATCCCGCCGACACAATGGCATTTACGCCACGCAATGTGGTGGTGATCATCCTGGAGAGCTTTTCCAAAGAGTTCTTCGGCGTGTATAATACAAGCGAGAAAGGTTATCGGGGTCATACTCCTTTCCTCGATTCACTCATCGGCCGGTCGCACGCTTTTCAGTATTCATTTGCCAACGGCCGTAAATCGATTGACGCGATGCCCAGTGTGATCTGCAGCATTCCGGCGATCGAAGTACCCTTTGTGTTGTCTCACTATTCGGGTAACCGCGTCACCAGCCTGGCCTCTTTGCTGAAGGAGAAGGGGTATTACACCGCTTTCTTTCATGGAGCACCCAACGGATCCATGGGCTTCCAGGCATTTGCCAACTCGTGTGGATTTGATGCGTATTTTGGAAAGGATGAATATGGCAACGATGATGACTACGACGGTATCTGGGGAATTTGGGATCATAAGTTCCTGGATTACTATGCCGGGAAGATGAACTCGTTCAAGGAACCATTCTATACCAACTTCTTCTCGGTATCCTCCCACCATCCGTACAACCTGCCCCTTGAGTTCAGGAATAGATTCAAGGAAGGGGAGATGACGATCTATAAGTGCATTGAGTACACCGACTACGCCTTGAAGAAATTCTTTGAAAAGGCTTCAACTATGCCGTGGTACAAGAATACCCTCTTCGTCATTACGGCTGATCACGCTTCGGCACAGATTCGGTTAAAAGAATACAACACCGCCTGGGGTTATTTTTCCATTCCTATCTTCTTTTTCGAACCTGACAATCCGCCGATGAAGATGGAACCGGCCATCATACAACAGATCGATATCATGCCCACCATATTGTCGCACCTGCACTACGACAAACCTTATGTGGCTTTTGGCCGCGACATTTTCGATCTGTCTACCCGGCCCGTGGCATTCAATTTTCTGGACGATACATACCAGTCTTTCCGGGGTGACTACCTGCTTCAGTTCGACGGCATGCGCTCTGTAGGTTTGTATGATTTCAGGAATGACCGAATGCTTTCCAATAACCTGCTGACGCAGTTACCGGATACGGTGCAGTCCATGGAGACCGAACTTAAGGCCTTTGTTCAACAGTATAAGAACCGGATGGTGGATGACAACCTTACTATCTCAGGCTCACAGTTACCCGCAAGCCGGAATCGCTAGGCGAGGTTGTGAAAAACCTGCTGAACGTCGTCGTCCTCTTCGAGGGCGGTGATGCATTCCATGGCCTCGTCCAGTTCCGCGTCACTCAATTCCTTAGTCGAGGAAGGGATGTATTGGAGTTCGGAACTCTTGGCGGCCAGTCCTTTGGATTCAAGGAACTTCTGCATTTGACCGAATTCGGTAAACTTGGTGTATACCGTAATTTCTTCTTCCTCCCGTTGAATGTCTTCGGCCCCCGCATCAATCAAGTCAAGTTCGTACTCATCCAGGTTCAGTTTGGCTGGATCAAATTTGAATACGCCTTTCCGTTCAAAGAGAAAGGATACGGATCCTGAGTTTCCCATGTTGCCTCCGTTCTTGGAGAAATGCAGCCGGATGTTGGCGACCGTTCGTGTTGGGTTGTCGGTGGCGCACTCGACCAACACCGGGACACCATGGGGTGCATAGCCTTCATACACCACTTCCTGGAAGTCCTTTTCTTCTTTGGAAGAGGCTCGCTTGATGGCTGCCTCTACACGGTCTTTGGGCATGTTCACCCCTTTGGCGTTTTGGATGGCAAGACGTAACCGGGGATTGTTATCCGGGTTGGGGCCCCCTTGCTTTACGGCGATGGCGATGTCCTTACCAATGCGGGTGAACGCCTTGGCCATACGGTCAAAGCGGGCGAACATCTTGTGTTTTCTTTTTTCGAATATGCGGCCCATAGGCGGTGTGAAAGAGGTGCAAAAATAGGAGGGCAATCGGAAAGGTCAAACTCCGGCCAGACCGGAAAAGTAGAGTTGGAATTCCATGGCGCTGGCTTCCTCGAATTCATCGGCCTTCAGGTCATCAAAAATGGCTTCGTCGAAGGTGAGATCCCTCCGTGCTACCTGCCCGGAAGGGCTTACAATCAATTCGGTGCCCTTCAGGTGTACCGGATTGACGCGCACGAGGACCCGCGAGCCGTCGATCTCCTTTTTGAAATAGCGATGTACGATATTTGAACTCATGATCCTTCGATACTCAGCACCATGAAACTCCCCATGCCCGAACAATTCTTTACGGACCGCCTGGGGGCTTTCCGGCTGAAGCACGAAGATGCAGAAGAAATCTTTTATACCTATGCCAGCAAGCCCGCGGCAACCAAATTTGTCTCGTGGCCCACGCATGAGCGGCTGAGCGATACACGCACATTCCTCGCCCATACGCGGGCAGGTTGGGAATTGGGTCTTGACTACACGTTTGGCATCCGCCTGAATAGCCGCCGTTTGATCGGAAGCTGCGGGGTGATCAATGAGAACGGCACCCTCCAATTTGGGTACATCCTCAGTCCCAATCAATGGGGCTGCGGTTATGCGACGGAAATTTGCAAGGCGCTGATGAACCTGGTGTCTGACATGCCCGGGGTAAAGTCGGTTGGGACGTTTGTCGATGTGGACAATGTTGCGTCGGTGAGGGTACTTGAAAAATCAGGGCTTACCTGCGTGGAGCGCCGCGAAAAGTGGTTCCGCTTCATTAATCAGGACAATGCAGTCAAGGATTGCTATGTCTTCACGCTGCCCCGGCATCCGCAAACGCGGGAGTAATCGCAATCATGGGTTGCTCCATTGCCCATTCCTCTTCGAGCAATTGAGACCAGGCCCGTAAGTACGTTACCACATCGGCTTTGTGATTGTGCCGGAGGTGGCGATGGGAGGACGGGAGTCTCGAAAGGATGGCTGAATCGGAAAGCCGCTCCAGGTGAATCAGGTCATCCCGGTCAAAACCGAATGCCAGCATGTCGCTGATCAGGCTATCCATGACAAAGCCGGACGTGGGACAATAGTCATTCAGTTGTTCACTCCAGTCGCCGTGACCTTGCATAGCGGCCGCATGAATGGCGCGTGGTGATCGTTGGGTTATGGTTTGAGCCAAAAATCCGCAATTGCACTGACCCATGTGTCCCCATTGGTATTGATCAGATTTTTCCAATTGTGTTGCGGCCTCTCGCAGTGCTTCTATTACGTGGACCGTTGCTTTTGCCATGATCAAATATAGCGGCTCTTCAGGTGGAAATCACGTGGGAATTAACGGTGGTTCATTGAGTATGTTCGGGGTCTGAGTTGGGCTATTTTTTCAGTGGAGAACTTCGCAAAGTCCACGGGAGTGGCCTTGGCCTGTCCCATGCTTCAGGGCCGTGGAAAAGCTGAAGGGTGTCATCGAAGTGAAATCGACCAAGGAGAGCGATCATCATTCATGATTCACCTTCCTGTTTAACCTTGTCGGCAGTGGCCAGTTTGGTTAATCCGCGCACCCTTGCTATACTTGCCTCCTCAACTATAACGCAAATGGGAAAGGGAGATAAGAAGTCAAAGAAAGGTAAGATCTGGAGGGGTAGCTACGGTGTATCCCGCAACAAGAGAGCTATCAAGGCCCGCCTGAAGCGGCTGAGTACGCGTCCTGCGGCTCCTTCCGTTGCCACTGAAGAGAAGCCTAAGGCCAAACGAGCCCCCCGCAAGAAGGAAGCGGCTGCCGAATAGCCGCCTTACCAATCATCAAAGAACCCGGTTCCAATCGAGCCGGGTTTTGTTATTTTGAAGGGTGAGCAATCGTTTTACTTATTGGGCATGCCTGCTGTTCCTCGGACTATCGTGCAGCCTATGTTCGCCAAAAAAGACTGAGCAGAGCGATCCTCATTATGTGAGGGAGATTGATGACTGGCATGCCAAGCGGGTCGAAGCACTGAAAGGCCCAACGGGTTGGTTGAATATCGCCGGCTTGTTTTGGCTGGAAGAGGGAATGAACTCATTTGGTTCTGATGCTTCAAACGAGCTCGTCTTCCCGGCAAGCCTGGGGCTTCCTTCAGCAGGTTATTTCGTCCTCGAGAAGGGCGTGGTGAGGCAGACGCTGCTCCCCGGTGTTCAGTTAACCTCCAATGGGAAGCCGGTCTCCGGAACCGTAACGGTGTTCAACCCGGACTCAACTCGTCAGCCCGTGATGGAGCAGGGTTCACTTCGATGGTTCATAATCAAACGGGATACAAAATATGGCGTCCGGCTGAGGGACTTAAATCATGATAACCTTGCTTCCTTCCCGGGCATCGAAAGGTATCCCGTCGATGTTTCATGGAAGGTGGTGGCACGGTGGGACGAGACCCCCGGGCGGACCCTTCCGATCACAAATGTATTAGGACAGACAACTCAACAGCCCGCTCCCGGGACTCTGGTCTTTTCCCTGATGGGCAGGGAGTTCAAGCTGGATGCGCTGGATGAGGGAGGAGACAACTTATTCATCATTTTTGGTGATGGTACCAATGCGCGCGAGACGTACGGCGCGGGTCGCTATTTATACGTCCCCCGCCCGGATTCAACAGGTCTCGTCGTAGTTGACTTCAACAAGTCGGAGAACCCGCCTTGTGCATTTACCGAGTTTGCCACCTGTCCGCTGCCGCCTATTCAGAATGTGATGGACATAGCCGTTCGCGCAGGGGAGAAAGATTATAAGTAGCATCACTGACCTTGGAATACTTCAGCATCAGCAAGGATTTCATTTGGAAGTTGTTAACGATTTCAAGCATGGTAAAGAGACTCCTCATCCTGGTATCCCTGCTGACAGCGTGCAGTACAGGTAACAAGATCACCCGCCGCGAAGTAAGCAGCGCAGAGAAGCTTATTCACATTGAATTTTCCGACAAGGAGCAGGACACCATGCTCGGCTACCTGGAAGATAACCGCGCGGGCTACGACAGCATGCGGAAACTCCGGCTGGATTACAACCTGGCGCCGGCAACTTATTTTGATCCGCGACCCGACCACTTTCGGCCGAAGACCAGGGAAAAAGGTTTTGATTGGAGGATTCCGGAAGAAGTGGCCCTCCCGGACAAGGATGAGGATATCGCATTTCTCACGGTTGCTCAACTGGGTCCGCTGTTGAAATCTGGCAAAATAACATCGACGAGACTCACCAAAATTTATCTTGACCGGCTGAAGAGGTTTGATACGCTGAAGGCTGTGGTCACCATTACGGAAACACTGGCCTTGCAGCAGGCCTCCGCCGCGGATGCGGAGCTCGCGGAAGGCTTGTACCGGGGTCCTCTGCACGGAATTCCATACGGGATCAAGGATCTGTTTGCTGTTCCGGGTTATCCGACAACCTGGGGGGCTGAGCCCTATGAGAAGCAGGTGATTAATCAAACTGCGGCCGTTGTCAAGAAGCTGGAAGCTGCCGGCGCAGTCTTGGTTGCCAAGTTGGTTTCCGGCGCTCTCGCACGAGGCGATGTTTGGTTTGGCGGACAAACAAAGAACCCCTGGTTTCTCAAGCAAGGGGCAAGCGGATCGTCAGCCGGTTCGGCATCGGCAACCGCTGCGGGCCTTGTCGCCTTTTCGATCGGAACGGAGACGCTAGGATCCATCCTCGCCCCTTCAGCCCGTTGCGGCGCAACAGGCCTTCGCCCAACGTTTGGCGCAGTGAGCCGCGCAGGATGCATGAGTCTGTCGTGGTCGATGGACAAAGCCGGACCGATATGCCGGTCGGCACAGGATTGCGCCATTGTGTTCAGCGTAATTCGCGGCACGGATGGACCTACGGAAAAGGACCGCTCGGTTGTGGATTACCCGTTTGGGTTTCATCCGCCCAAGGACCTGAAAGGCTATAAGATCGGGTACTTCAAGAAGATGTTCGACCGTGATACCACACGGACCAAGGCGCCCAATGATGAGATGCTTGAAGCGATGAAATCGCTGGGAGCTGAATTGCAGGAGATCACGGTTCCGGATTCTGTCTATTACAATGCATTCGATATTATTCTGCGGGCTGAGGCGGGTTCATTCTTTGATGAGCTGGTTCGTGAGCACCGCGACCGGCTGATGTCGGAGCAGGATGAGGGTTCGCGGGCGAACTCACTTCGGCAATCGAGGTTTATTTCGGCCGTGGAGTACCTCCAGGCGTACCGCCACCGCAAGATTCTTATTGAGAAGTTCAACAAAATTCTCGCGCCGTATGACTTTGTCGTGGGCCCGGAAAATGGAAGGAACCTTTCCCTCATTACCAACCTGACCGGGCATCCGGCCATGGCTATCCCCAGCGGGTTCGACAAACAAGGCAAGCCGACATCATTCCAGCTCATCGGCAACCTTTACGACGAAGGGCCGATGCTGGAGGCGGCGTACCTTCTCCAGCAGCTTACGCCGCACGAGGACCGGCACCCGGACTTCTTCCGGAAATAGTTTCAGTAGATTCCTGAAATACGGTTTCCGGACGCTTGCTGACCATGGGGAGTTTTTCCATGCTCGATACTTCAACCATCGAAACGCCAAAGTCATCGACCACTTTGCCACGCAGTTCATAGAAGCCGCGCCCCCGGAAGGGAAATTTCCGGGCGATATCGGGAAAGTGAACACTGTCAAAGACTTCTCCCTGGGCGTCGTAGAAGGTTCCAAAGTGCATGGGCTCGCCCTTCAGCGTACTCGTATCCTTCGTGGTCACCACATACCCTACGATGCGTACGCGCCGGCCGATGCGTTTGGGAAGATCACGGGCGCTGACGTCTCCGTAGTCGTTGGTAAGGAGGAGTTTGAAAGG
>JAYRNL010000106.1:0-2229 GCA_041912235.1 Cyclobacteriaceae bacterium | reverse complement strand
TGAAGAAGTAACCGCTAACAGGAAGAAGAGAATTCTCACGCAGTACGAAGGAGCAAGTCAAGCATCTCTTTATACAACTTCCCGGCCAGCATGGCGGTTATGCCGGAAGGATCGCGTTCAGGGTTGAACTCCACCAGGTCGGCGCCGATCATGTTGGCTTTCAGTCGCTGCAGCAAATGCAGGACCTGCCGCGTGGTAAAACCGCCCGGCTCATGATGACTTACTCCCGGCGCAAAGGCGGGGTCAATCGCGTCCATGTCGAGCGAGAGGTAAACCGGGCCCTCGAAGGTAAACACATGGTCGTCGCGCCAATGTTTCATTTGAATAATCTCCACTCCGAAGCGGCTGGCCTGCTGCTGTTGATGTGAATTCATCGTGCGGATGCCCACCTGAACCAGCCGCCGCACCAATCCTTCTTCCATGATGCGGGCGAATGGGCTCGCGTGCGAGTTCGGGTTGTTGTCAAAATTGTCGTAGAGATCGGGATGCGCATCGAGATGGAGAATGGAGATATGGCCATGCACGGCGTTCAGGCCTTTCACCACTGGGTAGGTAATCGAGTGGTCGCCGCCCAGCACCAAGAGCTTACGGTGCTCACTGGCCAGTTCCTTGATCCTGCCAGACAAAGAATCAAACGAATCTTTACCGTTTACGGGGAGATCGCCGAAATCTTTCCACCCGGCATCGCTCTTCAGATCACGTCCCGATTCGGCAAAATAGTTCGCCGAATCAGAATGATAGGCTTCCCGGATCTTCGACGGGGCCAACGCCGGTCCTTTCAGGAACGACGAGTTGTCATCATAAGGTATGCCGGTGACTGCAACCATTCTATTTGACTACAGGGAATGCTGAAATCCTTAACCGTGCAGCCCCCATGGGAATCAACGTAATGTCCGTCAACGGCTCGGTGGTCTGCACCGGGCTTTGAGGCAGTTCGGAGCAAAGCCCGAACTGGTCGATCACCCAACCGGGAATCTGCTTTCCCTTTGTCTTCAATTCGATGGGCACACCTGCCGCGGTGAATGGATTGTTGTCCGCGGGCCAAGCCTTCTTCACCACCGTAAAGTTCTTCTCCAGGTTGGAGAGATCTGCCGGCAGTCCGTAGTTCCAGGGTCCCGCGGGAAGAATCTCAAAGGCAGGCCACTTGCTTTGGTCTACATTGTCCTGCCACTTCGAATCATACTGCGCGGTCTCTTTGCTGTCGTAGCGCAGGTAGTTCTCGGTAATTTTTAGCGAGTAGGTCAGCGGGCCATAATTGATGCTCACGCTGTTCTTGTTCTTTTCCCAGGTCCGCACACTCAATTTCATCGGGAACGAGATCGCAATGGCGTCACCGTTCTTCCAGGTGCCTGCGATGCGGACGTACTGTCCCGCTACGGGCGTAACGTTCACCGGCTGGTTATTAATCTTCACCGTCGCTTTCTCCGTCCACGCCGGGATACGGATGTACATGGGGAATGCGGCCGGCTTGGCCAGGGTGATCTTCATGTTCACCTGCTCCTCAAACGGATAGTGCGTCTGTGTGGCGATCTTCACCTCTGTCTTATCGCCCACCGTAGCCTTCACTTCACTGTCGGCGAAGAACACGGCGGCGAGCCCGTTGTCGGGTGTGGCCATCCAAAGATTTTCAACATAATAGATCCACCCGCTGGTGTGGTTATGTTGGCAGCAGCGGCTGCTGAACGGGTTCATCATCAGGTACGGTCCGGGATTATCGATTCCCGGGTTGTGGTTCTTGCTGTCGCTCGCCACCATGTTGGGAGCCACGAGATAGCGAAGGGCTTTGTAGTCGGGCATGAAGGCGGCAGGAAAAGTATTGAAGGCGACATCTTCCGTATTCTCCGCCCAATACGTATCGCCGGTGATCCGCATCATGATTTCATCGGACGCCATCTGTTCTACCATGCCGCAGGTCTCCACCGCCTGGCGCGGGTCGATGAATCCTTTGCGGGAGTTTTCATCGCCGCCCCACATGCCGCCGGGCACCTGGCCATAGAAGTCGCGAATCGTTTTCTGGTTGTTGTAGCTCGCCTGGAGGTCGGAAGGATTCTTGCTTTGCTGGTAGTAGGTTGCCGGCTCACGGAAACACTGTGCGATGTTCACATTATGCCAGTTGGGCAGCCAGCCGTTGAGGCGCCAATTGGCGGTGTTGCGATGAATCTTTTCTGCGAGTTCCAGCAGGAAGGGCTCCTTCGTTTGATTGTACAGCCAATACACACTATATAGATT
>JAYRNL010000105.1:0-25235 GCA_041912235.1 Cyclobacteriaceae bacterium | reverse complement strand
TGTGCAAAATTTCCGGCTTAGCCTTCCACCCGGACTCGACAAGCAATTGTTGGAGGAACCGGCTCATCTCGCCCTGGCCAAGAATGTCGGGCTCTGTATTATAGAAAAGATACACATGCTCTGCCCGCTGGAGCACTCGGTAAAACAGGTAGGCGTACATCGCATCCTGGTGCTCTGCCGTGGGCAAGCCGTACGCTTTTCGGATGTTAAAAGGAATATAGGAAGCCTTGCCGCCTGCCGAAGGGAGCGACCCTTCATTCAAGGAAAGCACAAATACATTCTTGAAATCGAGGTTGCGGGTTTCCAGTACACCCATGATTTGCAAGCCCCGGAGAGGTTCACCCGTAAATGGAATTTTCTGCGACCGACCCATTTGCCTGAAAAGCCGGGTGAACGATTTCAGCATTGCTTTTTGCTGCGCAACCACATCTTCACCGTCACCACGCTCCGTTCCCATCACCTCGCGCAGCTTATTGATGAGCATCATCGCCTGGTACACGTACTCCTTGTCCAGCGGATTTATCGCCTCAAGCGATCCGACCTCAACCAACACCTCTTTCAGGTAGTCAAGGATGTGTTGCTCGCCCAAGGGCCTGAACATCGACGCATACAACGTTGGCCCCAGCGATAGGAACTCACGCGGTACGGAAACCTGATTCTTTTCGAGGATGGTCTTCCGGGTATGGTAGGCGTGCGAAGGATCCGCCGCGACCACATAGGGATGGGAAAGCAGGGAGAGCACCTGCCGATGATTGAAAAGATCCCCCCGATGGTATTGCTGGAGTTCAACAAGGAACTCAATCAGGTTGAAGACCGGGGTGCTGGCGAGCGGGAACCCCATCGTCACGTTCATTTTTTGCACATGACCTGTTACGCTGTGCAAGACAGGAAGGAGCATCTTTTCGTCGGGCAAGACGATCAGGGTATCCTGCGGATCGATTCCATTTTCTAATGCCTTGCCGATAAAATCACTCATCAGCTTGGCCTGGCCCACGTGCTGGGCTGAGCCGAACACCCGGACCTGCTTTTGTCTCTTGAAATTAGCCGGGATATCCGGCGGGAACGTGTGCTTGAGTTCAGGGTGCTTCTGGTACTCCCTGAAAAAGCGTCCAGCCTCCTGCACACTGTTGTTAACGTAGTATTCATCGATGTCCCAATACACTTCGGCGCCATGTTTTGAAACAAAATGACAGATGATCTTCTCCTCGACCCCGGTCAGGGCATTGAATCCGGCAAAAATCACCTTGCTTTTAACCTTGGGGGACTCTGTCTCCAAGGATTCCGCCACCAGTTGGTGCAGCAAGCCGTCATAGGCCAGTCCAAGGTCGAGCAGGTGCTGGCGGTATTTCTCATAGACGGCGGGAAGCAACCGCCAGACGCGCAGGAATTTCCTCTTGTTTTCGTTGAGCGCGCCGCTGAAGTTACCCCAGAACGTTTTCAGGTACTCCAACTGCTCGTCGGTGAGGAAGTCAAACCCGGCGTCAAGTTCCTTTTGATTGCTAAGATCGCGGAAAAGCTGCGCCGCATTGATTCGGTATTTATCCACCTCATCGAAGTCACGAAGGAGCATGTCGCCCCAGAAATAGAACTGATCGAACGGTTCGCGAACGGCCTCTTCCCCGTCCTGACGGGTGTTCATTACCTCCGAATAAACGGTGTACAGCCGGTGAATGAGCTCAAGCCGGTCGGGAACATGTAATGTAGACAGTCCCGCAGCAAACTCTTCTATGGTCAGGAGCCTTGGAGCAAATGCGGGCTTGTCCAGCAGGTCACCCAGGTGCTTCCGGAAGTAAAGTATCGCCCGCCGGTTGGGAAACACAATCGTCAACCCATCCAGCGAAGGATACCTCTTCACCACCTGTTCGGCCATTTCACGCAGAAAACTCTTCATCCGTTGTCGCTGATATTCCTCGAATACTTAAATCCGTGTCAAAAGTCCAGCCCCAGTTGGTTGTCGTCCTTTTTCTTTTTCACCACGTTGCCCGTCTTTCCCTTCCCCACCTCCACCACTTCCTTGTCACGGGTGTACAGGAGGTATCCGCTCACTTCCTTGAAACCCATTTGTCTGAGGATGTCCATGTAGGCTGAGACTTGGTTTTGATCCGCTTTCGATTTTTCTCCGGTCTTGAAGTCAATGATAACGGCTTGATTGTCCTTGAGCATCAGTCGGTCGATCCGGTTGGTATCGCCGCCGGGGAGAAGAATGGGTACTTCCGTGCGCACATCCCATCGGCTGTCGAACCAGGCGTTTACCGTTGGGTTCGCCAGCAGCTCACTTAGTTGCACTTCCAGCTGAAGGCGTTCCTCGACGATCATGAGCCCCTCCTGCACGAGGCGATCCAGTACCGATTTCACATCATCGCGGGTGCGGATTCGGGAGAGAAGGGCGTGCAGGTAGATTCCGTAACTGATCCGTTTTCGTGTTTCCGGATTCATCCCGTCAAAGAAGACACTTCCTGCCTGGCGAATGACCAGCTTGTCGCGCCAGCTATCTGTAGCATACGTGGTGAGCTCCAGCGCCTTGGGGGCGGATTTCTCTCGCTTCCCGGCTCCTGTCAGCGAACCGATGATCAGATGCTTGCTTCCTTCATCCCACTCATTAGCAAGGTTTTGCGTTTGCTCAATGGAGCCCAGTATCCACTCGGCCACGGTATTTTTGTACTTCTGCGCGGGGCAAGTAATCAGCATCCCCCGCTCTGCCCGTGTGAGCGCAACGTAGAGCAGGTTCAGATTGTCGACGTGTACTTTGGTTCGTTCATCCTCATATTGCTGGTCAAAGTACGATTCCTTCAGTGCCGACGTGTATTTCACCGGCATCGGCCCGGCGGCCGCGTAAGGCTCCTGATCGGAAGTCACCCACAGCAGTGGAGCGCGGAACCCTTCGTGATCGACGCTCCAGGAACAAAATGGGATAAGCACGTAAGGGAACTGCAGCCCTTTTGATTTGTGAATGGTTAGGATATTCACGGCATTAACCTCGCCGGAAAGTTTTATGGAAGTCTTATCGCTGTCCTTGTTCTCGTCCCACCACTCCACAAAGGCCGCGAGGTCGTTGCGTTCGCGAGAGTAGAAGTCCAGCACGAGGTCCTGGAAAGCCTGCAGGTAGGCCAGCTCGCCTTTCACGCTACCCAGGTTGAAGATTCCGATGAGCGTCTCTGTCAATTCAAACAGGGGCAGTTTCTTGAGTGAGAGTTTATGCCCGGTGAACGCTTCAGGCACCTGGCTTTCGAAGAACACCTTGCTGGCCTCGCTAAAGATTTCCGAGATCTCCCTTTTAGTCTTTGCGAGTCGGGAGTATTCGTAGCACACCTGCGCCCGGGCAATTGGATCATCCGGATTGATCAGGTGCCTCAAGGCACCCAACAGCAGGTTGACGGAACTCGCTCCATCGATGCGGAGGGATTCGTTGGACACCACTTCATAGGTAATAGTAGACTTCGCCTCCGCTGAATCCTTGTACTCCAGCAGGTGTGCGGCGATTTGTTGGCCTTCGTCGTTGCGTCTGACCAGGATGGCTATCTCGCCGGGGGCGACGCCATGCTCTTGCAGGTACTCCAGATCGCGAGTCAATTTCTTCAGCGACAAATTCTTCCAGCCATCATCCTCTTCGGCGGCGAGAAACTCTACACGCACCAACCCGGTTCCTGCTGCGGGCGACGACTGGCGCACATCGTGGTACACGCTCGAAGGAAGCGAAGAGCCCACTTTAATTCCTGCCAGTTTGGACGCCGTTTCAAAGAGCAGGTTGTTAAAATTCACGATCTCTTTCGCGCTCCGGTAGTTGCTTGTCAGCTCCTGCACGTCAACTCGATGAGGGCCGACGCTCTTCTCCAACTGCTCTTGCAGCAGGTTGAGGTCGCCGCCGCGCCAGCGGTAAATAGCCTGCTTCACGTCGCCCACGACCATGCTGGGGTATCCCTGGTCAAGGCTGTTGCCGAGCAATGGGAGGAAATTCTTCCATTGGTAGCCCGATGTATCCTGAAACTCGTCGATGAGGTAGTTGCGGTAGAAGGAGCCTACTTTCTCGTAGACGAACGGGGTATCGCTTTCGCCGATAATGTGGTTGAGGAATTTCGGCGCGTCGGCGAGCAACATCAGGTTGTTCTCAGCCTTGTATTCCTTCAATTTCCTGGCAATGTCGGCCATGAGGCCAAACACGTAAAGGTTTTGAAGGACCAGGTCAGCCGTGAGGGCTCGCGAGTACTCCTTTTCAAACGTTTTGTTGATCAGCAGTACACGGGGCACCAACTCGCTTTCAGCTACCTTGATGATCTCATCCTGAAGCAACGGGTATTTCTTGTTGGGCCAATTACGAGGAATGATGAGCTCCGTCTTCATCCGGTCCTTGACCTCAATATCTTTCAGTGCGTTGATGTGGGCGAAAGATTGCAGATAGCCCATGATACCTGAGGTTTTCCCATACTTAAAATGGTCGGCCTCCCAACCCCTTTCCTTCAGGATGTCCAACATTTCCCTGGCCGGCGGAGAAACTTTTCCAACGAAGCCATTTCGGATCTTATACAATTCTCGCTGGAGGGTAGAGAAGAATTTTTGGTCACCTGTATGGGAGTAGACCTCGTCCTCGATCAGTTTGAATTCATCACGGAATATCTCTCTGGAAAAGTCGGCGAGCTGCTTGCGGATATCCCACGTTTTGTCGGACTCCATACTCTCCTGAGCATAGCGAACCACCCAATCGGTGAGTTCCTGGTTGTCCCGGAGTTCGTCGATCAGGTTGTCAACCACCTCGGTGAGAACCGCCTCCTGCTCCACCTCCAGCCGGTAGTCACCCAGAAGTCCCGATTCGCGGGTGAATGCCCGGATAACCCGCTGGAAGAAAGCGTCGATGGTACTGATCGAGAACTGGTCATAATGATGAAGAATGAGTGTGAGCAGTTCATGGCTGTTTTGACGAAACGTGGGGTCGTCGAGGTTGAGGTCTTTTTTGATCTCACCGGCGAGTTGCTCGGCATCCGGCCACGGCCGTGTATTCAAGCCGGAGAATGCGGCCAGGTAGGCGAGCACCCGGTCCTTCATCTCCTGTGTAGCCTTGTTGGTGAACGTAACCGCCAGGATATGCCGGAAATAATGGGCCTTGTTGCGCAGCGCCCACTTGAGGTATTCTTTGGCGAGGGTGCGTGTCTTGCCGGATCCGGCGGAAGAGCGGTATAGGGTGAAGGTTTTCAGGAGTAGATTTCTCGGTTTACAATAATACTTTATTTAGATACCGGGTGCTAGGCTCAAGATACCGGGCGTTAGGTGCTGGTCAAGGTAGGGCGGACTGGTGCCAGGTTGTGTCGCTGGCTCGCCGTAGCGCGGAAAAAGGAGCCTTGGCGTGCGGTCGCAAATTTTGAATAGCGACTAAGCTTTGAATTCCCTCGAAAGCATATCTTTGCAGCCCCCGGGGTCATAGCTCAGCTGGCTAGAGCGCGACAATGGCATTGTCGAGGTCGTGGGTTCGACTCCCACTGGCTCCACAAAGGTTTCCCTGCTGGGAAACCTTTTGTTTTTCAGAAACTTGTGCCCTCTGGCTCCCTCAGGCACAGATCAAATCCGCACATAGACATTAGCACAACTCACTCATAGCGTAGCGCTTGTGCCGGATTCGCACGGGTGGCCCTGGTTACTATTGAATAAATGGTGGCCGTGGCAATAGTAAGTAAAATGAAAACAGCCGCCATGAGAATGGTGGGGTTCACCGCCACATAGTATTCCCAGACACTGTCCATCAAGGCATTGACCAAGGTGGCGCCCATCAAGCTGCCCAAGACAAATGAAAAAGCCATCACGATCAGGAAGAGCTGGCTGACTTTAAGCAGAATATGCGGGTCGGATGCGCCGAGAATTTTCAGGCGCTTTCCAGCCATTGCAATCGCGTTGTTGGTGAAATTGAAGCAAGCAACCAGCAAAAGGAATCCTGCCATCATAAGGGGCGCCAGCACTCCGGCCGGTGGCATGGGCATGTTGAACCAATGGCCCTGGTTGCGCTGGCGGATCGCCCGGGCGGCCATCCCCTCAAAGGTTTCGAGGTAGAATTCCTTCGCCATGAGGTCGGGTCGGGCTTCGGGGCTACTCGTTACAGGGGCACCCAAATTAGGGGATGCTTCCCATTGGAGGAAGGAAGATCTCGGACATCATGCAACGTGCGCTTCCTCCTCCCAGGGCTTCGATGGTCGGAATGGCCAAAGGGACAAGATGGGCAAATCCTGATAACGTCACTCGTTGTTCCGGAGTGAGCGCGTCAGCGGCCTGCTGCGAGCACACGAGAAGTGATTGTCCCTTATTGTTTATGACCACAAGCATGTTCCCCGCAAAATGCGCCATCTGATCCCTGGTTATCGAAACAATCGCATGGCCAGTTTCCTGGAGGGATTTCGTCACAGCCGCGCGTTCATCCCCGTTCGTGATGGATTCCAGGCAAATAATGCTGAAGGCTTCACCGATGCACATCATTACGTTTGTGTGATAGATGGCCACACCGGAAGAATCCGAAGCGTGGAAGATGATAGGCTCATACTTGAGTCTTTCACACACCCGGAGCAACAACTCGTAGTCTGTTCGTGGCGACAGACAGGCATACGCTCGCCGGAACGAGTGATCAAATACCATGCTGCCTGTACCTTCCAGGAATCGACCTTCATGCTCATAAGGCGACAAATCAATGACCTCCCTGACCGTAAATCGCGATCGCAGCAAGTCAACGATATCCCTCCTTCGCTCAGGCCGACGGCTTTGTGCGTTCATTGGATACAGGATCACCCGGCCGTCCTGGTGACAGGTGATCCAGTTGTTAGGAAAGACGGCATCGGGCTTGATCGGTGAGGTGGTGTCTTCAACGATCAGCACATCCACTCCTTCCCGCTGCAAGCCCGCAGCAAAAGCGTCAAATTCCTGCTGGGCCTTCTGCAAGGCGATTCCAGCGTCAATACCAAGGCTGCGCTGAAAGGCATTTGACCCGGCGGTTTCTGGATTATAAGCCGAAGCTGCGGGTCGCACCAACAGGATGTGGGAAGTGGATTGCACGTGGTGAAGATACAGGAATGCCCCCATTCGGGCTGAGGCTTGGAATTACACCCGGAAGTCAAAATATTTCCTACTTTGTACACGCAAACCCTATCCAATGGATGCTTCAAAAGTAGACATGTTCATCCTTGCCAACGGCAAGTTTTTTGAAAGCCACCACGTCGCCCAGATTCGCGACCGCCTGATCAACACGGACGAGTCGCGGTGGGTGGCTATTCAAACCATGCAATTCAAGGACCCCACGACCAGCCTGATTGTTTCGCTCCTTGCCGGCACATTGGGCATTGACCGGTTCATCATCGGCGACACCGGCCTGGGTATCGGCAAACTGCTC
Organism: Cyclobacteriaceae bacterium; assembly: GCA_041912235.1. Lineage (GTDB taxonomy): Bacteria > Bacteroidota > Bacteroidia > Cytophagales > Cyclobacteriaceae > ELB16-189. Next base: position 17,878 of record JAYRNL010000105.1, on the reverse strand, counting down.
ACTTGCGGCGGCCTGGGGATCTGGGCGATCGTCGACTGGTTCCTCATCATGGGGGCAACACGCGAGAAGAACCTGGATAAACTGAGACAAGTATTGTATTGATGTTTCTTCGGAACAACTTTATTTATACCCTGCTAATCCTGGGTTGCGCAGCCGGGTACGGATGGCTTTACTTCACGGCGGAGAACCCGCACAGTGATGCTACCGTTTGCCTGATCAAGAATGTAACAGGAATTCCTTGTCCATCTTGTGGCAGCACCCGGACCGTCATAGCCCTTTGGAACGGAGATTTGAGCGGCCTTATTCGATTCAACCCAATCGGCCTAATTCTCGCCGCCATACTGCTTGTGGCTCCGTGGTGGGTGGCCTACGATCTTGTTTCAGGAAAAAGGACGCTGGCCGGGAGCTTTGAAGTAACGGAGAGTTATTTCCGGCGCACGTGGGTGGCCATACCGGTCATCGCGCTGCTGATTGTAAACTGGATATGGACCTATTCGAAAGGCCTGTAGTTGTACCCAGCGGATTCGCTTACGAGCCGGGCGAGCACGAAGCTGAGAAGGCGTCGAACAGCTACCTCATGTCGCTGATTGCCCTCATGGGTGGGCTGCCCCTGCCGATCATCAACCTGATCGCTACCTTCTTCTTCTACGTCGGCAATCGCAACAGTACCTATTTTGTGAGGTGGCATTGCACGCAGGCCCTGGTATCGCAGCTGTCTCTTCTGTTTATGAATAGTTTTGGTTTCTGGTGGACGGTCTCCATTGTTTTTTCTGACGGGGAGATTACTTCCGACTGGATAGCCTACGTAATCACCGTGATCCTCTTTAACGCGACCGAATTCATCGCCACCATTTACACCGCCGTGCAGACCCGCAAGGGCCGCCACGTATCCTGGTGGTTCTACGGCGAACTGACCGACATACTCTGCCCGAAGTAGTATGAGACTGTTGCTGAAATTTGTCTTCCTTATCGTTCTTTTTTTTGCCACTTGGTTTGCCCTGCGGCAGATTGACTGGATGACACGGCTCAACGTGAAGCAGATGACCCGGACTACCGAGGAAAAACTGGGCAACCTTTTCTGGGAAATGCTCAGTCAAACGGAAGATATCGATCAATCCCCTGAAGTGGCCGGCACCATCGATACACTGCTGACCCGGTTGTGCTCAGCCAACAACATTGACCGCGGGAAAATTAAGCTGCATGTCGTCGAAAAGGACATGGTCAATGCGTTTACCCTTCCTGACGACCACTTGATTGTGTTGACCGGTCTCGTGAACGAAAGTGAAAATGAAGCTGAACTGCTGGGCGTGATCGCTCACGAGCTGGCACACGTTGAGAAGAATCACGTGATGAAGAAACTTGTCAAAGAAATCGGTCTCTCCGTGCTGATTTCGATGACCAAGGGCGGCAGCGGAGAAACCGTCCGACAGGCCATGCAGATGATCAGCTCATCGGCCTACGACAGAGACCTCGAGCGCGAGGCCGACCTTACAGCGGTGGACTACCTGATCAAGGCCGAGGTTGATCCGGAACCATTCGCCAACTTCCTTTACCGGCTTTCGGAGAATGAAGAACACATCCCCCGGCAGGTATTCTGGATTTCCACGCACCCAGATTCGAAAGAGCGAGCGGAGAATATTATCGACTACCTCAAGGGTAGGATCATCAACAGGAAGAGCATCCTTACCCCAGAACAATGGGCAAAGCTCAAAGAGAAGACCGGCCCGACTGACTAAGTCCCCTTGCTCAGAAGGATGTATTGAAAATCGGAAGCAACTTCAGCCCGGGAGGATTATTGCGCACATAGTTCAGCACGCCGAGCTGGAATCCCCGCTGCGTACGGGTGTAGTTGAATACCCCGATCGCGACCCCGTTGTGGTGTCCAATGATGTGATTGAATACACTGATGGACACTCCTTTCATGGTGGCTGAAGGGCCATCGTTGTCGCTGTCGGAATTCTTCGGGTCGCCCACCCGGAAATAGGCAGGTACGATCATGAAGCCGCTCACGTTGTTGCCGCCTGCTGCCGGGGCGATGACGATACCCCGAACGGTCGGGCTACCCACTCCGATCCCTGCGATAGAAAGCCCGTTGACCGATTCGCCGGCGCCAACGCCGATCCCGCCAATCGTTATCCCGGATACTTTGCCGCCCGATCCCGCGCCGATACCGCCAATATTGATGCCTGACATGCCGCCTCCGGCACCGATTCCAAGTCCTCCGACATTGATACCGGAGACCTTTCCTCCTGAGCCCACACCCAGACCGCCCACATTAATTCCTGAAAGATCACCGCCAGCACCTACTCCCAATCCTCCAATGTTCAGTCCCTTGACATTGCCTCCGGATCCGACGCCCAGGCCGCCGACATTAATTCCCCACAAATTACCACCCGAGCCAACGCCAAGGCCGCCAACATTAAGGCCCTTTACGTTGCCGCCAGAGCCAACACCAAGACCGCCCACGTTAAGGCCATATAGGTTCTTCTTCGCTCCGACTCCGAAGATTCCTATGCCGATCCCGTGCACATTCTCTGACCCAAAAGCCACCGGCACACCGAGAGCCAGGCCGTTGACCGTTCCCGTGGCCTCATCCTCATTCTTGGGCTTCCACGCCGTAACGTTGATACCGTTGATGCGCTCCACGTTGCGATCGGAGAAGTTGAAGCGTATGCCGGTGAATTTGGGAAGGTTGCCAAAGCCAATACCTCCACTCTTCGAGGGAATACCCAGTCCTTGGGCATAGACACCACCGCTGAGAAGGGTTACTGCAAGCAAAAGCTGAATACGGATGCGCATGGGAAAGAAGTCAAAGTCGTCTATTAGACTGACTTTGGACCTAAAAGGTTGCGCCGACTGTGAGATACCCTGGCGATTACCGCGTCGCCACCGGCTCCCTATGACCCACCCAGGTAAACCGTTTGGTCACATATTCCGGGTTCGTGAACGAAGCGTTGCCCGCCGGGTTACCTCCGGTGACATGGAAATCGGAGAATGCCGCGTTTTGGTTCATGTAGATAGCACCCGTGAGGTTGAACGAAACGGGCGTTGCGGCCAGGCTCATCTCATCGGCGATCTTGTCGTGAACAGCAGCATCGATGGTATAAGCGCCGCAGGAAATTGCGCCATGCTGTTGCGCCATCTCTTTGGCAAGGGCGATGGACTGATCGGTGTCTTTGGTCTTAATGAGGAGTGCAATCGGACCAAACAGTTCTTTGCTGAAGATTTCCTTCTTGGAAGCATCCACTTCGACAACCACCGGAGTAATCAGTCGGGCGTTCTTGAACATCGGGTTTTCAAACACGCGCGACTTGAGCCACACCTTGCCGGGGATGTGTTCAGCCTGTTCTACGCGTTCTTTCGTTTTGGGATTCTGGATGGCTCCCAAAACAAACGGAGCCGCTTTGGGATTATCAATAAGGCTGTTAAGCTGGGCAACAAACTTTTCAGCGAATTGCTCGAACGTCACGGTGCCTGACGGGGTGCGGATTCCTTTTTCCGGGACATAGAAATTCTGAGGTGCTGTGCACATCTGCCCACTGTAGAGATTTACGGAAAACGCCAGGTTGGCCGCGACCTTGTCGATGTCCTCCGCCGAATCCAGGATAACCGAATTAACGCCCGTTTTCTCGGTGAACACGGTCTTGCCAGGCAAGGCTTCGAGATACGAGCCAAAAAGTGAATTACCGGTGAAGTCGATCAGCTTAACAGCCGGATGTTCGGCCAACTCTTTCGTAATCATTTTGTCGAACGTATCGACTGCCAGTTGACAGGCATTCGGATCCACGTTGTTTTCGGTAAGGACCTTTTGAATCTCGGCGACCACAATAGCCATGGGAAGGATAGCGCCCGGATGTGGTTTGACAATAACCGCGTTGCCCGTCATCAAACTTCCATAGATTCCTGTCACGGAGTTCCATGTGGGAAAGGTCGAGCAACCGATCACCAGAGAGATTCCCTTCGGCACTGCCCTCCACTCCTTCTTCAACTGCAGGTTGAATTTACCCATGGGTTTGTCCCAGATGGCCGACGACGGAAAGCGATTCAATTCTTCGTATCCTGCCGCAATAGCCTCCAGCGCCCGGTCTGCCGCGTGCGGTCCCGATGCCTGAAAGGCCATCATGTAGCCCTGACCGGTGGTATGCATGGTGGCGTGGGCAATCTCAAAGAAGCGCGACTTCATCCCTTCAAGCGATTGCATCAAAATTCCGGCGCGATCGTCGATGGAGACTTTTCTCCACGATTGGAATGCCTGGTTGGATCGGTCGATCAACTTCGATACAGAAAATAACGGATAGGATATTCTTAATGCTTCCTGGAGATAGGGTGACTCCTCCTGTCCTCCCCAACCGTCTTCTCCGGTTTGCTTCAATTCCGTGAACTTATGGCCGCACTGGGCCGAAAACCTGGCTTTACCTTCGGCATCTGCGCTCTCTCCATAAATGGCTGGCGCGGGATTTTCAGGAAAAGCGGCATAGAACGTGCGATCGTGAAGGGCCTTGATGGCATTCCTGAGGGTTGCTTCGTGTGTATGAAACAGGCTCATAGTTGGTGATTGATGGATAAACAAAAGAGATCACGACGAGGTTCATCACCCCGGGCAGCGAAGGTACGAAAGCCCGAACGATCCCGGCAACGTCACTACCGGGCGGTGTTCGTAAAGACTTTTTTCAGCAAATCCGTAGTTCGTGCCACCGGGTCCTTACGGATGTTCTTCTCCTCCTTGGCGATCATGACAAACAATCCCTGGATGGCCTTGTCCGTGGCGTAAGCATTCAGGTCCGGATTGACCTGTGAAACAAAGGGAATCTTGTTATACGTATTGATGATGTCGGCATAGTACCGGGTGGCATTCACCTTGTTCAACGAATTCTTTACGATGGGCAGAAATTTCTCCTTCAATTGAGGCGTGGTTGTTCTTTTGAGGTATTGGGTGGCTGCGTCCGGTTCGCCCTTCAGCACAGCGTATGCGTCATCAATAGTCATCTTCTGGATGGCATTCACAAAGACTGGTGCTGCTTCCTTCGCCGCATCTTCGGCCGCCCGGTTCAATGCCAGGATGAACTCGTCCACCTGGGAGCCCATACCCAGGGCGCGCATTTTGGTTTCAACCAGGGAAGCGTCCTGGGGAAAGGGGATTTTGATTTCTACGTTCTTGAAATACCCGTCGACTTGCGACACAGCCTTCGCGCCCTTGGTTACGCCCTGAACCAGTGCTTCCTTCAATCCTTTGGTTACTTCCGCGGATGTTAACGCTGTCGATGCCGAAGGCTTCTTGAACAGTTGTGCCGACGCCAGGGCGGGGATTAGCAAGGCAAGTACAATAAATCTCATGATCAAATAGAGGTTAGGATGACAAGGTATTGTGCGTGATTTCCTTTACGCTATTAATTCCGGCAAGCCCCATGGTGAAGTAGAACTCAGCCATCAGGTTTTTCAGCACTTCCTCCACGCCCTCGCTTCCGGCAATGGCCAGCCCATACACGTAGGGTCGGCCGATGCAGACAGCCGTCGCGCCAAGTGCCAGTGCTTTGACCATGTCGGCTCCTCCCCTAACACCGCCGTCAAGCAGCACAGGAATTCTTCCAGCTACCCGTTGCGCAATGGTGGGTAGAGCGTCGATCGTGCTGATCGAACCATCAACCTGTCTGCCTCCGTGATTGGAGACAATTATTCCGTTGACGCCATGATCGATCGCTGTTGACGCGTCATCGGGGTGGAGAATTCCTTTGAGCAGGATTGGCAACCGGGTGTACTGACGAAGTAGGCTCAGGTCCTTCCAGGTCAATGCCGGGTTCGAGTAGATGGAGGTAAATTTTTGAACCGCCTTTTGCGGCCTGCCCGACCGGAGCTTGCGAACAAATCCTCTCCCAGGATAGGCGTTAACCATCTTGATCAGGCCGGAAAGCAGGGGAAGTGTCAGTTCCGGTTTTTCCCTGGCTGTAACAGGCTCGTCCATCAGTCGCTGGAAGACTGGGTCGCTGGTGTACTGTGCGATCCCCTTCCCCTCAAGGAAAGGGAGGTACGCAATTTCAAGGTCACGGGTCCTCCATCCCAAATGCGTGGTGTCAAGGGTTACCACGATGGCCTCACATCCACACTGCTCCGCACGCCGCACAAAACTTGCCACCAGGTCGTTTGACTTGCTCCAATACAACTGGAACCACCGCGGTGACTTACCCATCACGGCGGCGACCTCTTCCATGGGCCGACTGGCCTGATTACTGAAGATGTAGGGAACTCCAAGTGCTGATGCGGCGCGGGCCACGGCAACGTCGGCTTCTGGATTCACCATTTCCAACACGCCAACGGGAGCAAGCAACAACGGTGAGGGAAGATGTTGTCCGAACAATTCAATGGCTGTCGTCCGGTTGCTCGTGTCGCGGAGCATCCGCGGAATGATTTTGTATTTCTCAAAATCCGACCGGTTTGAAGCTACGGTGCTTTCCAGTCCGGCGCCACCGGCAATGTATGCGTATGCCTCGGGGCTCATGCATTTTTGTGCCATGGCCTCCATGGCTCTTGCTTCCAGCGGCACCCGCGGCCGCTGGCCCGCAAATCCTCTCAGGTAAACCTGTGCTTGATAGTCCGCCGCCGAAAACTTGTCTGAACCCATGAGGCTAAGTTACAAGCCTCTTGTCAATGCACAACCCTCTGCCAATCCATCCTTACGTGTTCGCCCTAAGTTCTTCGTTCTTATCTATATTTAGGTTTTAAACAGCGTCATGCGACCCATCCTTGCTGAACTCCTCACCATCGGTGACGAGATTTTATACGGACAGATTGTGGATACCAATTCACAATGGATGAGTGTTGCCCTGGACCAGGTCGGCGTTCGCGTCATTCGCAAGACCACCGTCGGCGACGAAGAACAGGAAATACTTACCGCCTTTGCTGAAGCGGAGAAGCGCGCGGACATTATCCTGATCACCGGGGGACTGGGGCCCACGAGCGACGACCTGACCAAGCCTTGCCTCGCTAAGTACTTTGGCTGTGAATTGAAGATTCACGAAGAAGCACTGGCTGAAGTCACTGAATTCTTCAAGAGCCGGGGGCGCGAACTCACCGAACTCAATCGGCAACAGGCGGCGCTACCCTCTTGTTGCACCAAGATCACGAATCCTGTTGGCACGGCTCCGGGAATGTGGTTTGAAAGAAAGGGCAAGGTGTTTGTCTCCATGCCGGGCGTTCCGCATGAGATGAAGAAGATGATGACGGAACGGATCATTCCTAAACTGCGCCAGATCTTCCAAATGCCGGTGATACTCCACCAAATAATCCGGACCGTTGGTATAGGGGAATCGATACTGGCCGAACGCATTCAGCCGTGGGAGAAGGCATTACCGCCACATATTAAACTGGCTTACCTGCCCAACCTCGGTGAGGTCAAGTTGCGGCTTACCGCTACCGGGGAAAAGATGGAGGAATTGAAAGCCGACCTGGAAGAACAGAAGGAGTCGCTTAAGTCGCTCGCCGGCGATTACATCTACGGCTACGGAGAGGAGCCACTCGAGCAGGTGATCGGAAATCTTCTCCGTGAACACAAACTTACACTGAGTATTGCGGAGAGCTGCACTGGCGGGTACCTCTCCCACCTGATTACGAGTATTCCTGGTTCGTCTGAGTATTTCCTGGGAACGATGATTCCCTATGCGTATGATATCAAGATGCGCCAGCTCGGCGTCAAGCCGGAAATTCTTGAAAAATACGGCGCGGTCAGCGAGCCCACCATCGTCGAGATGGCCAACATCGTGCGCGCGAAGTTTAATACCGACATCGGCGTGGCCACAAGCGGCATTGCGGGTCCGGGTGGCGCCACCCCCGACAAACCCGTCGGGCTCATCTGGATTGCCTACTCCGACAAATACCAGACGGTGACGAAGAAACTGCTTCTCAGCAAAGACCGTATGATCAATATCCGCATGGCTTCCGTAGCGGTGCTCAATTTGATCCGGTTGAGTTTGCCGAAGTAGAAAAAGAAAAGGCTCCCATATCAGGAGCCTTCCCTTCATCCCAACCCCACTGAGTCCCTAGTCACCGAAGGTCTTTGTCTGTACCACGCCATTCAGCGTGATGGTTATCGTGCTGCTGCTACAATTGCCGCTGCCAAAGTCGATAGCGACAGTATTCTCACGGTAATGGGTAATGACCGTGCCTTCTACGGGCGGGCGGCGATGGCCGCAGCTAAGGTCTTCCTTGATGGGCTTAGTGACCTCGTGCGAGTAAATCACAGTGCCATCGGACGCCGTCACCGACGTCTTGCCGGTGATGGTAACGGAACCCGAAACCGGACGCCCCTCATCACCAAGGACAACGACCGAGGTACGCGATCGATTGCTCGTCCAGGTTGCTGCCGTGCCGTCGTTAAAAGTGATCTTGCCCCCGGTTACGGTGGTGGTGGAGGTGCCGCTGCCGCTGGTTTCGGTAAATGAGCTGACGCGTGTCTTCGTTCCCTCGATCAGTGCGCCGTTGACCTTGAAGTTTTCAAACGTCACCACCTCGGTATGGCTCGTGCCATCCCCCGAGCGGGTGATGACGATTTTGCCGGAACGGGTAACCGTGATGTCTTTCCGGGTGTTTGTCATGCCCTCACCAAAGTCAATGACCGTCTTGGCGATTTTGGAAAGAAGTGAGTCGATTCTCGGGAACTGCTTTCCGCTAAAGCTACAGCCCTCAGGTCCTCCCTCCTGTGGAGCAGGCAGAGGAAACAGGATCACGTTGCCATCGGCATCATAGTTGGTCACGGTGGCGCCACCGCGTTCGTGCATACGCATGCCTCGCATGTCGCCCGCGCTTTCAGCCTCAACGATGGCGAGCAGCTCATCGGTAGGCGCCAGGAGATTGGTACCATCGAGGAACCCACCGGGCCCGCCATGATGACCACCCTTTCCGGGACCATGCTGTCCTCCTCCGGGCATACCGGGCATATTGGTCCCCGGCACCTGCGCCATGGAGGATGAACTGCTACTGCCCGTAATGACAAAACTCGAGCCGCTGGCTAACTGCCCTGAAGTCTGGGCAACGTCCGTGAGCAAGGTGTCCGTCGAGGAAGTCATTTCATTCGGACTGCAGGCATATTGCTCAAGTCCGACTAACGCCAACAACAAGATTGACTTAAACCATTGATTCTTCATGTTCATTCGTTGAATTGGTTGTTTGCCAATTCATACGCTAAGGTCGCACTAAAATTGCCCGGGAAGTCAATTGTGTCGCCGAATCGCTTTAGTCTGTAGACGCTTCTAGGCACCGTCACGGTAAAGACGCATGAAATCGTTGTAGAACTTCTCACCGATGGGAATAGCCTCATCCCCCAGGAAGACCTGGGCGCGCTGCACTGCCGTTATTTTCTTCAGCGGAACGATGTACGAGTTGTGCACACGGGCAAATCGGGCGGCCGGGAGTCGGGATTCCATCGCCTTGAGATTCATCCGGGTGAGCACCGGGTGTGCGTGTCCCTCGATAAAGATCTTGACGTAATCCTTGAGGCCTTCGATATGATGAATGTCATCGAAGTAAATTTTGATTTCCTTGTATTCGGAGCGAATGAAGAAGAAGCTTTCACCAGGGCGATTCTTTTCCATCAAATGCCGGGCATGCAGTCGTTCGCGGGCTTTAGCAACGGCTTTGGTCAGCCGGTCAAAAGGAATTGGTTTGACCAGATAATCCACGACGTCCAATTCAAATCCTTCCACGGCATAATGTTCATAGGCCGTCGTGATGATCACCAGGGGTGGGTTGGGCACAGTGCGAAGAAATTGTATGCCAGTGAGGCCGGGCATCTGGATATCCAGGAACATCAGGTCGATACCGCCCACGTTGAGGACTTCAAGCGCCTCGGCAGCAGTTGAGCACGTAGTGACCAGTGTCAGGTTGGTAATCCTAGCCAGGTCGTCGGCCAGCAACTGCAGGGCAAAAGGTTCGTCGTCTACCGCGATGGCATGAAGAACCTCCGGAGGTGTTTCGGGTGACATGGTCAGGTAAGGATAACGCCCAGGTTCACCTCAAAGATACCATCTCTTTCTCCAAAGGTGAACTCGTGCTTATCCGGGTAATGCAACGCCAACCGCCTGGAAATATTGCTGAGACCGATGCCAGATTCCTCCCTGGGCACATCCGGTTGTTTGGTTGCAATGCGGTTGACCGTCTTGACGTGCAGGCGGTGATCCGTAATCGCGATCTCAAACCGATTGACCGCCGGCGCAGTAAAATCTCCATACTTGAAAAAGTTTTCGGCCAGCGGCAGCAGCAGCAACGGAACAATAGTACTCTTCCCGGCATCTCCGTCGATGTGAAGATGGAAGTGCCCGCCTTCGGTAAGCCGAAGCTGCTGCAACTCCACGTAGTCGCGCAGGTTGTCGACTTCGCGCTCAAGAGGAACCCGATCTTGATTGGTTTGATACAGCACATACCGCAGCAACTTTGACAGCTTCATTACAGCTTCCTCCGCTTTGTCGGAATGCGACCGCACCAGCCAGCGGATATTATTGAGCGTGTTGAACAGGAAGTGAGGGCTGATCTGCAGTTTGAGGATAGCGAGTTCGGAGGCTACGCGTTGCAAAGCCCGCTCCTGCTCTTCCATTTTTCCCCTTGTCACATTTTCCCAAAGCACCAGGCTCGTGCTGATGCTGGCGATGATGAGCGTGATGAGCAGGCTGGCAAATAACGAGCTTGCCATCATCATCTGGCGGGGACGTCCGAAGCCGGGGCCTTGCCCGGGACGAAATCCATCCGGCGGTCCTTCAAAGGGTCGCATCATCGGCTCTGACAGAGCGTGGTGAATCTGCCAATTGACCAGGCTCACGAGAATTACGATGGGAATGAGTACCAGGAGAAACCGGCCCATGCCGTGGGCATGCAATATCCGGGGCGCAAGGTAGAGGTAGTTGAGATAGAAGAACCCCATGAGCAACAAGTTCCGCAAGGCGAGTGACTCCAGGTTGGACGTATCACGGAAGGTGGCCTCCAGTTCGCCGGGTGGGGACAACAGGATCGGCGTGACGAAAAAGACCAGCCAGCCCGCAACATGCAGCAGAATGTCTCTTGGTTGAATGGACTTTTTCACAACTCATCAAAGCTATCACAAAACCGGGGGCATACACTTGATCTGTAGAAGGAAAAGGAGTTTACGTCGATGATCCCGGAGTCGCAAAGTCCCGCTTGCCACCAGGCCGCCACGCGGCACACGCACCTAAACAACCTTTGACCCGGCAGTGGCCGGATTGCAAGCCAAGTTCGGACAGCCCTAAAATAACCTGGTATAGTTCTCGACAGCGATAAGCAAAACAGGTTTCGCAAGTCATTCGATTGGCGGCCGATTCATGGGACATTACCCCCTCCCTCAAAAGGAAATTCTGACTTCCGCTAACGATTGAAGAAACCTCAAAAACGCTACCTTTACCATCCAAATTCGAAGAAAATGGCGCGCGTAGAACTGATCATGCCCAAGATGGGCGAAAGCATCATGGAGGCGACGATCCTCAAGTGGCTGAAGAAGCCCGGCGACAAAATCGAACAGGACGAGTCGGTATTGGAAGTGGCCACCGACAAAGTTGATACCGAGGTGCCCTCCACTCATGCCGGCGTGTTGACGGAGATTCTGGCGAAGGAGGGTGAAGTGGTGAAGGTGGGCAAACCCATTGCCATCCTTACTTCGGACGTTGCCGCAGGCGTACCGGCACCGCAAGCACCGGCCAAGGCGCCCGTTGTTGACAGACCATCAACGCCAGCGCCCGTAACGCAAACTGTGATTGTACCTGCGAATGGCACATCCCATGCCCCTGCCGCCGATTACAAGTCTTCCAGCCGATTCTACTCACCCCTGGTGCGGAACATTGCCAAAGAAGAACGCATTCCTGTAGCAGAACTGGAAGCCATCGCGGGCACCGGTGCTGCGGGGCGTGTAACCAAGAAAGATATTCTGGCCTATGTTCAGAATCGTCAGGGAGGACAAGCGTTTGCAACCCGGCCTTCGGCTCCCCTCGTCCCCGCCTCGATCAGCGCCGGCGATGAAATTATTCAGATGGACCGCATGCGCAAGATGATTGCCGAGCGCATGGTCGACTCCAAAAGAACATCGCCGCATGTAACCTCTTTCGTCGAGGCCGACCTTACAAACGTGGTGACATGGCGCAACAAGGTAAAGGGTGAATTTGAAAAGCGTGAAGGCGAGTCCATAACGTTTACGCCGATTTTCATTGAAGCGATCGTGAAATCCATCAAGGATTTCCCCATGATCAACATCCAGGTGGATGGAGATCGCATCATCAAGAAGAAGGATATCAACATCGGCATGGCAGTTGCCCTCCCGACTGGCAACCTGATTGTGCCTGTAATCAAGAATGCTGACCAATACAGCCTTACCGGGCTGACTAAGGCGGTCAACGACCTTGCCAAACGCGCCCGTGAAAATAAACTCAAAGCGGATGACCTTTCAGGCGGAACGTTCACCCTCACCAACGTGGGCACGTTCGGCAACGTCATGGGAACCCCGATCATCATGCAACCGCAGGTTGCGATCCTGGCCACCGGCGCCATTCAGAAGAAACCTGCCGTGTTAGAGACTGTTCACGGTGATGTGATCGCCATACGACATAAGATGTTCCTCTCCCATTCCTATGACCATCGAGTCGTTGACGGGGCCCTGGGTGGAAGCTTCATCCGCAGGGTCGCCGACTACCTGGAGAAATTTGATGTGAACCGGGCGATTTGATTGAGCTGGTGCTAGACAAAAAACCAGGGAAGCACAGCCAGAAGAAGAGTGATCACCAGCCAAAACCATAGACGGCTGTTTCTTTTTTGCTCCAGGGTCATTCGAATAATGGTTGTATGACCGAAGAACGAGTAATGGCCGATGTAGTTTTGGGATTTAACATCATTTAACAATTTTCCCTCTTCTTTGGGTATTTCCGACAAGTAACCGTAATCACACATAATCCAACATTCATCTATGAAGTTTGGTACCAAAGCCATCCATGCCGGGGTAGAAGCTGATCCTACCACCGGGGCAATCATGACCCCGATCTTCCAGACATCGACCTACGTTCAGCCATCCCCCGCCAAACACAAGGGGTATGCTTACGCCCGGGGAGCGAATCCTACCCGCACCGCATTGCAAAAGAGCATAGCTGCCCTTGAGAACGGGAAGTTTGGCATCTGTTTCTCCAGCGGAATGGGAGCCACCGACACGGTGATGAAATTGCTGAAGCCCGGCGATGAAGTGATCACCAGCAACGACTTGTATGGAGGCTCGTACCGGTTGTTTACGCGCGTGTATGAAAAATTCGGGATCAAGTTTCATTTTCTTGATCTGACCAATGCGTCCAACGCAGAGGCCTTCGTCAATGCCAAGACCCGCCTTTTCTGGCTCGAGACTCCCTCCAATCCGCTAATGCGTGTCATTGACATCCAGGCGCTGGTAACGATGGCGAAAAAGAATGGCAGCCTGGTCGTCGTCGACAACACGTTCGCGTCTCCCTACCTTCAGAACCCCCTCGACCTTGGCGCTGACGTTGTCATGCACTCCGTGACCAAATACCTCAGTGGTCACAGCGACGTGATCATGGGAGCCTTGGTCATGAACGACGAAAAACTTCACGGTGAACTGGCCTTCCTGACCAATTCATGCGGCGCCGTGCCGGGTCCGCAGGATTGCTTCCTGGTACTCCGGGGGATCAAGACACTCCACCTGCGGATGGAACGACACTGCCAGAACGGAAGAAAGGTGGCTGAATTCCTTCGCAACCACCCGAAAGTGGGCAAGGTGTATTGGCCCGGGTTCCCCGACCATCACAATCATGCCATTGCAAAGAAGCAGATGCGTGACTTCGGCGGCATGATGTCGTTTGAACTGAAATCTGACAGCCTTCCCCAGGCGGTGAAGCTGATGGAAAGTGTCAAGGTGTTCTCACTCGCTGAGTCATTAGGCGGCGTGGAGTCGTTGATCAATCACCCGGCCTCCATGACGCACGCCAGCATTCCCCGTGAAGAGAGGATCAAGAACGGCCTCACAGACACCTTGATTCGCCTCAGCATCGGCGTCGAAGATGTTGAAGACCTGATTGACGATTTGAACCAGGCTCTTTCCCAGGCGTGAAAATACAGAAAGCCCGCCTGAGGCGGGCTTTCACACCAAAACCCACACCCAAAGTCTTCAATTCAGCCGCGACTGGCGATCGTGCCGTTGGAAGTAGATGTGCCGGTTAGCGCGTGCCTGTGCCCGATGCAAATTCATTCGTTCGCGACGAGTAACGCGGTCATCCGCTTTCGCCAAATGCTCGCGCCGGCGAATGTGCTGTTGTTGCTTCAGCAGCCGATAGGCCTCCCGCCGGGTTAGGTCTCCGGTTGCCAGCCCATGACGTATACGCGCCAATTGTTGATGTTGCCTGCGGTCTACGCGTGGTGCGCCCTCCTGGCCCATCGCCCCGAAGGTCATCACCATCAGGACGATCAAAATCCCCCATCCTTTTTTCATATGCGTTTTAGTCCTTTGACACCGTCGCCGGTGCAAGGTTTAAGGGATCAATAAAATTCAGAGCATCTCCGCCGGAATGCGGACAAGGAATTCACTCCCCTGGGGTGAAGTATTCAATTCAATGGTTCCTCCCAGTCGGTCAACAAGGGTTTTGACGATAGCCAGCCCAAGCCCGTGTGAACTCTCGCCCGAAGTGGGCTGGGCACTCAGCCGCCTGAACTTTTGATAGAGTTGTGCCCGATCGGCTTCAGAAAAACCCGGGCCCATATCGCGGACACCGAGATAAATGCAACCCCCCTTCCATTCCGTAGTTACGTCAATGGTCGAGTTGCGCGGCGAGAATTTGATGGCGTTTAAAAGGAGGTTGTCGATGATTCGGCCCAGGTAGGACGGATCGCACAGCACACGGCCCGTGATTTTGTTCACTCCCTGGATGCGGCTTCCCTTCGCTTCGGCAACTGCATGATACGGTTGCGCCTTTTGCTTGATAAATTCATCGAAATGGATGGCTGTCGGCTTGGGCGCTTCCCGTTCCTCGTTGAGCGCATGAACGTCAAGCAGGCCTGAGATTAGGTCAATCCCGCTGCGTGTGCACTCCTTGATCAGGCGGAGCAACTCATGCTGCTGCTCACGCGTACCGTCCTCCCGCTCCATAATGTGCGTGAGGCCGGAGATCCGGTTGAGTGGCGCCTTCAGGTCGTGTGCGACGATGTTCATCAACGTATCCTTCTCGTGATTGAGCGAGTCGAGTTCACGGTTGCTGCGGCTCAGGATTTCGTTTTGTTTGATTATTTCCTCGCGCTGGGCGCGAATATGCTGATTTTGCTCTTCCAGCCGCTGATTCACCTGCTTGCGCTTCCGGCTGACCACCCAGGTAAGAATGATCAGCACGCCGCCAAAACCCATGACAACAAACATCAGCATGTTCTGAAACTGCTGCTCCTGAATCAACGCTTCGTCCTTGGCTTGCTTTGCTTTCAGAAGCTCATTCTCCTTTTCTGTCTTCTCCATCATCAGCTGAAACTGCAGCCGCTCGATTTCACGATTCAGGTCCTCGTTGTCGATTTTAGCCTGCAGCATCTCAAAGATCGTTTGATATTCCTGGGCCTTGGTGGGCTGATTCAAGGCCACAAAGACCTTGTTGAGCAGTTTGGCCGCATCCCGCTGGAAACCAATATTCCCTGACGACTCCGAATGCTTATAAACGTTCTGGAGAATGGCCGATGCATTGGGATATCGCTTCCAGTAGATTTCACAGCGAGCCAAAAGCAGCCGGGCCCGCAGAAAGACCTTTTGGTTGGTGTTCTCCGTGACAATGTGCAGCACTTCTTCCGCCAAAGCTCCTGCCTCCGGCGAATGTCCTTCCTTGCATAGAATCTCTGCCATGCCTACGGTTATTTCCGCCTTCGTGAACTTGTCGTTCATTATGGACGCAATCGAGTCCGCAATCCTGAATTGCTCGAGGGCAAGACTGGTGGAATCCATTTCCTGGTAGATCATTCCAAGTTCCATATGCGCTGAACTCATCGTTCGCTGGTCGCCCAGGCCTTCACGAAGACGCAGCGCTTTCAACGCGTTGCTCAGGGCGTTGACATAATCCGCCTTCGCTTCGTACACATCCGAAAGGCTTCTATACACGTAGGCGAGCCCGGATGAATCGTGCAGGCTTTCAAAGAGATCCCGAGCCTTTACAAACTCATTGTAGGCGCGTATTAAATCCCCTTTGTCAAAGAAAATGCGGCCGATGTTGTTATGCCCATGCGCCAGTTGGAAGGTGTCCTTTTGCTCCTCCGCGACTTCCAGCGACCGGTTGTGGAACTCCAATGATCCGGCGTAGTCACCTTGGTTGGCTTTGGCCAGGCCGATAAAACTCAATGGGCGGGAGAGTCCTTTCATCAGCTTGATGCGTTGACCCAGGGCATAGGCTTGATTGCAATAAAAAATGGTGCTGTCCGGACGCGAGAGCCTGTATTGAAATCCCAGCTCATTCAACAGTTCAAATTTTTGCTCATCCGGAGATGTTCTAACCTGCCGGCGAAGACTGTCGATAACCGACATGTTCTGGCCTTGTGACTGTAACGCAAAAAAGAGGCTTACAACCAGAGCAAGCCGCCCAACTCCAGGGCGGTACGACATCGGAAGGCGTTGAAGAATTCGAGTCATCACTCCTCGAGGAAGTTCATATCGTGCCCAAAGGTTTCATGTATATACCGTAGAGCTATCAGCGCAATCACGATCGTGAACAAGCCCACGATCAGGGCGCCGAAGACAACGCCATCATCACCCCCGCCAAGTTCGCCACGCAGAAAACGGAAGGTTGGCACCATCAGGACTACGGTGCCGCGAATGAAGTTGGGAACAGACGTTGCGACCGTGGAGCGCAAATTGGTACCAAACTGCTCTGCCGCAATGGTGACAAACAGCGCCCAATAGCCGACACCCACGCCCAGAAAAAAACAAGTAGCGTAAAAGGCCATCGCCGAACGCCCCGGAGTAAACAGGTAAAGCAGGATGCTGGCCAGGGTGAGGAAAATGAATAGCCGCACCACTTTCTTTCGTGACTCAAGCATTTGACTGAGAATACCGCTGGAGAGGTCGCCTATGGCCAGCCCGATGTAGGCAAACATCACGGCATCTCCGGCTACCACGGTACCTTCCACATGAAGTGCCTGGGCAAACTCCGGGGAAAAGGTGATCAGGATCCCGATGACAAACCAGATGGGCAGGCCGATGAAAATGCTTCCCATGAATTTGTTGAACCGGGTCCGCTTCACGAATAATTGAAAGAAATTTCCCCGTTGCACGGTGGACGTCTTCACCGAAAGGAAAATACCCGATTCAAAAATGCTGACGCGAGCCATAAGCAACAGTAATCCAAGTCCGCCGCCAATCCAGTAGGCGATTTGCCAATCATATTGTTTGGCGACAAAATTGGCGAGCACGGCGCCCATCAGGCCCACACTGGCCACCAGGGTTGTACCATATCCGCGCAATTTCGGCGGCAGCACCTCGGCGACCAGGGTAATTCCCGCGCCGAGTTCACCGGCCAAACCAATGCCGGCGATGAATCGGAGCATGGCGTATTGATCAACGGTGGTTACGAATCCATTGGCAATGTTGGCCAGCGAATACAACAAAATGGATCCGAACAAAACCGAAAGCCGGCCCTTCTTGTCTCCCATCACGCCCCAGATCAGTCCGCCGATCAGGAGGCCGGCCATCTGTACCTGCAGCAGAAACTCGCCCTCTACAAACAACTGATCATCCGGCACACCCAACGAACTCAGGCTGGGTTTGCGAACAATGCTGAAGAGAAGGAGGTCATAAATATCCACGAAGTAGCCCAGGGCTGCGACGATGACCGGTATGCTGAAGAGGTTACGGGAATTCTCGTGTTTCATGCATCAG
>JAYRNL010000104.1:0-4456 GCA_041912235.1 Cyclobacteriaceae bacterium | reverse complement strand
TGATCTGATCGAGTTTGTCGGCGGGAATCTCATCCACGCGATCAGGGCCTTTGTCGTAGTAGGCGATCACCTGCAGGCGGGACTTCTCCGGCGGGTTGCAGGAGGTCGTCACCGCTATGGTCAAAAAAAGCAGACCGGAAAGTTTCATCCATTTCATCCTGCGAATAACGGAAGTAATTGCGAAAACGCCCCTTCAAACTTCCGTTGCAGTTGACGGGCGGTTTGACTAAACTGCATGAGCGTACCAAGACCAGCCTTACCAACATCAATCCATCCGCATGACCACACGCAGAAAGTTTATCGCACAGGCAGCCGCGCTGATATCGGCGCCC
Organism: Cyclobacteriaceae bacterium; assembly: GCA_041912235.1. GTDB lineage: Bacteria > Bacteroidota > Bacteroidia > Cytophagales > Cyclobacteriaceae > ELB16-189. The sequence continues at coordinate 4,124 of JAYRNL010000104.1, read as the reverse complement.
ATGATCCTCCGGGGAAGTTTCCCCGTATTCGCCGGCTCCAACGCCACGTATTCCACCCGGGCCATCGACCTGATGAAGCAAGCCACGGTAGTCGACATGCTGGGGCTGTTAAGTTTAAACTTCCCGCTCATGGGCAAGTGGGCCAGTAACCCGGAACTGTTTACCGCCGCCGACTTCGAGAAGTACCAAAAGAGCGGCATTAACGTCTTTCACATCGCCGTCGGTACAGGCGGCCCGGATGCCTATCAATCAACCTATGATTTTGTGGCCGGCTGGAACAGCTTCCTCGCCGGAAGCGACCAATACTTTATGCGCATCGATTCACCCTCCGACCTGGACAAGGTGAAGACCTCCGGAAAAGTGGGTGTGCTCATTGGCGTTCAGAATTCCGAACACTTCCGCACGCCGGATGACGTCAACGCATTTTACAATATGGGCCAGCGCGTCTCCCAGCTGACCTACAACGCCCGCAACATGATTGGCAACGGCTCCACGGAGCGGCGCGACGAAGGACTCAGCGATTTCGGTGTGGCCATCGTCGAGCGCATGAACAAGGTGGGCATGGCCGTGGATGTATCCCACTGCGGCGACAAGACCTCACTCGATGCCTTTGAAGTTTCCAAGAAACCCGTGCTGGTGACGCACTCCAATGTACGCGCGCTGAACCCGGGTCATCCCCGTTGCAAGCCGGATGAAGTCATCAAGAAGGTAGGCGAAACCGGATCCGTCATGGGCATAACGGGCGTCCGGATGTTTGTCAAGAACAGTGAGCCGACAACCCTCGACGACGTGCTGAATCACTTCGACTATGTAGCCAAGCTGATCGGTCCTGATCACCTCGGCGTGGGCAGCGACATTGACCTGGACGGCTACGACGACATGCCTCCCGAAGAAAACAAACGCCTTCGCGCCGGCTACAAAGGCAGCTATGGCTTCCGCGACAAGATCGATATTGAGGGCATCGACCACCCCCAGCGGATGTTCGACCTCACCGAAGCCCTCATCAAGCGCAAATACACCAATGACCAGATACTGGGGATTCTTGGAGGCAACTTCAAACGCGTCCTTAAGCAAATCTGGACGGTATGAGAGCCTGAAGCCCTCAATCAAGTGACTGCTGCCTGAACACTCATCTCACTGTCTGTTCTTTTTTGGCTTGATCCAAAAAAGAACCAAAAAAGATCAAGAAAAAAGCATGCCTGCCCGCCGCTCAAGACCATAACTTTCAAGTTCATCTATGCACAAACTTGTAGTACGGAATAGTAACCAAACTAGGCAGGCGGGCTTCCACCCGCAAATCCCACCGCACCCCCGCGCTTTTTTCGGCCCACGCGCATTCTTTCACATCTGAGATATTCCAAGTTGAACACCCAGAACAACTACTAAACAGGAAATCAAAATGAAAAGACTTGTACCATTAATTGCTATTACCCTTTTGAGCTCTTTGTCGAGCGCTCAAACCCAAGTGGATCCCAAAACCATCAAGGAGAAAATGCAATGGTTCGCCGATGCCAAGTTGGGGATCTTCATCCACTCGGGGATTTATGCGGTCAACGGGATCGATGAGTCGTGGAGCTTCTTCAGCCGGAAGATCTCTTATGCCGACTACATGAAGCAGTTGAAAGGCTTCACCATGAAGAATTACGATCCGGCTGCCTGGGCCGAACTCATCAAAGAGACCGGCGCACGGTACTCCGTGATCACCACCAAACATCACGATGGCGTCGCCTTGTACCCTACCAAGTTGAGCTCACTCAACGTTGTGGCCCAGACGCCCGCCAAGCGCGATCTCATCAGTCCGTTCTTCGCCGAACTGCGCAAGCGTGGCATCAAGACCGGAACCTATTTCTCGTTGCTCGACTGGTCGCATCCGGATTACCCGGCGTTTATCCAGGACAGCGCACGCTATTCCATTCCCAGCGACTATGCCCGCTGGAACCGGTTCAGGGCCTTCACGCAGGGGCAATTGATGGAAGTGGCCAAGACATTCAATCCCGACATCATGTGGTTTGACGGCGACTGGGAGCATTCCGCCGAAGAGTGGGAATCGCAAAAAATCCGTTCCATGGTACTGGCCAACAACCCCCAGGCCATCATCAACGGACGTTTGCGCGGCTACGGCGATTACGTGACGCCGGAGCAAAACGTCCCGGTGACCACACCCGCTTACCCCTGGTGGGAGCTTTGCATGACCATCAACAACAGCTGGGGCTACCAGGGACGCGATCAGAATTTCAAAACACCTTACGAGATCATCACCATCTTCATCGACGCGGTATCCCACGGCGGCAACCTGCTCCTCGACTTCGGTCCCAAAGCCGACGGCACCATCCAGGACGAACAGGTGCATGTCTTGAAAGAATTGGGCGCCTGGAACAAGCGCAACGGCGAAGGCATTTTTGGAACCATCGCCGGAATACCGCCCGGGCACTTCTTCGGCCCCACCACCCTTTCCAAAGACTCCACGACGCTTTTCCTATTCCTTCCCGGCAAGACGAGCGGACAAGTACAAGTCAAAGGATTGGTCAACGAAATCAAGGAGATCACCATGCTCGGCTCCGGCGCCAAACTCAACCACAAAGTGGTCGGCAAAATCCAATGGAGCCATGTACCCGGACTGGTCTACATCGACGTTCCCGCCGAAGGCCAGGATCAGTACGTAACTGTTCTCAAACTGAAACTCGACAAACCCGTAAAGCTATATCGGGGTATGGGCGGATTTGAATGATGGCATCACACTTAACTCAGGATGATGTAAATAAAAAATTGGTTTTCCATCATGAGATTATCTTCTTCAATTATCTTTGCGCCATGCTTGTACTCATAAGCACATATCGATTTCAGAGGACACAAGGAGATAATTTCTCCTTGAGGCCGTGCTATTTCAGTTGATCGACTGACGATCTCCTACTGAAAGCCCGGCTCGTCCGGGTTTTTTTGTTTCCCGACAGGTCTTCTCATAAACAAAAACCGTCCGACAGGACGGGTGGAAATCTTTTGTGCTTTAAATAAACACCACGAAAGGAGGTGCACATGAACGAATGGGAATTGCGGTTGAAGCATGCTGAACAACTTATCATGAACCACGAGGTTGAGGACGGTCTCGCCGTACTCAACGACATGCTCTATGATGAGCCGGGCTCGGCGGAGCTGCACAACCTGTTGGGTTGGGGTTACCTGTACTTCGAAAATAACGCGGAGCGGGCGGCACTGCACTTTCGCGCTGCCATCGCCTTTGCGCCGCGTTACGCCCCGCCTTATGTGCACCTGGGTCACTTGTGCAACCAAAAAGGTCGCTTCATCGAAGCGCTCGAATGGTTTGATCGGGGTGTCGGTTTACCGGAAGCCAGTCGCCTGGCCTTCTGTGAAGGTATGGGCTGGGCTTACGAGATGCGCCGCGAGTACAAGAAAGCCATTCGCTGTTACCGGGAAGCGATGGCTGTATCGGCAAGCCCGGATTTCGAACGCCTGCGCGAAAGCGTGCGGCGCTGCCGGGTGAAACGTTGGACTTTCCTACCGGAGGCAGCAGCCTGACTTCAGGTTGCTGCCAAGGGCAGGAATTAAACTGAACTAAACATGGAAAAGATAAAATGGATTGAAGAAGCTATTGACCGCGCAACGCAAGCCGCGTGCACAGACGGTTATGAGCGGGCACTGGAGTGGCTCACACCGCTCCTGTTCGACGAACCAGGGTATGGCCGGCTCCACCTGGCGCTGGCGGACCTCTATTACCGTTACGCCGACGAGCCCAAGCCTGCCGAGAAGCACTACCGTATGGCCATTTACTTTGATCCCAGCCTCTCCGGCGCTTACGACGGACTGGTCGCGATCCTGAAAGAAGACAGTCGTCATGAGGAAACGATTCGCCTGTGCGAGACGGGACTCAAGGCGAGGAAAGCGAACAAGGCCGAGCTGCAGCGCATGCTGGGTCAGGCGTGGGAGCTAAAGCGGAAGTATCGCAGAGCTATCCGGCATTACCGGAAGGCGCTGCGGCACAGTGCCGAATTGTACCGGTGCCTTACGCTCGAGGAGTGTATCAACCGATGCAAGCGCAAACAACAATAGCCAGGAACACCAATGGAAGTTCCAAGGGAGCTGACGTCCGACAAGTGTCTGTGGAGATG
>JAYRNL010000103.1:0-6762 GCA_041912235.1 Cyclobacteriaceae bacterium | reverse complement strand
GCCAGCCATTGGTAGAAAAGTAACCAAGGGATATGGCAAAATTTGCTAAACTCGACCTCGAATTAACCCACCCTCATATGTTATTCAAACGCACCTTCCTTCTGCTGGTCACGCTGGTCAGTATCGCAGCCTTTGGCCAAAAGAAAGCCGCTCCGACCAAGGAGACAGTAACTTTCGACGAAAAACTTTATGGCGGCCTCGAATGGCGTAGCATAGGGCCCTTCCGGGGCGGCCGATCCGCGGCGGTTACCGGCGTGGCCGGAAAGCCCAATCTCTACTATATGGGCGCCACCGGTGGCGGCGTATGGCGCACCACGGATGCCGGCAACACCTGGGAAAATATTTCCGATGGCTTCTTTGGCGGATCCATTGGCTCGGTAGAAGTGAGCGCATGGGATAACAACGTAATCTATGTGGGTGGCGGTGAAGTGACGGTGCGGGGCAACGTTTCGTACGGATATGGCATGTTCAAGTCCACCGATGCCGGTAAGTCGTGGACATCCATCGGACTCAAGAACTCACGTCACATCGTACGCATCCGCGTTCACCCTAAGAATCCGGACCTCGTTTACGCGGCCGTATTGGGCGACCTTTTCAAGTCATCGGAAGAGCGTGGCGTCTACCGCTCGGAAGACGGAGGCAAAAACTGGAAGCGCGTGCTCTTTGCCAACGCCGATGCGGGCACTGTTGAACTTTGTATGGATCCCAATAATCCCCGCATCCTGTTCGCCTCTACCTGGCGCATCCGGCGTACACCGTATAGCCTGGAGAGTGGCGGCGAAGGCAGCGGTATCTGGATGACCAAAGACGGCGGCGACACCTGGACCAACATCACCAAAAATGAAGGCCTGCCAAAAGGTACGTGGGGAATCTCAGGAATTTCGGTATCCCCCGTCAACTCAAACCGGATCTATGCCATCATCGAGAATGACAATGGCGGCGTCTATCGCTCTGACGATGGCGGCACAACCTGGCGCAAGATGAACGACGACCGGAACCTCCGTCAGCGTGCCTGGTACTACTCCAAGATCTACGCGGATACGAAGGACATCGATATCGTTTACGTCCTCAACGTTTCCTATCACCGCTCGAAAGACGGAGGCAGGACGTTCTCCAACTACAACGCCCCACACGGCGATCATCACGATCTTTGGATCGCCCCGGAAGACAACCAGCGAATGGTTATTGCTGACGATGGCGGCGCTCAGGTCTCTTTCGACGCCGGGGAAAACTGGACAACCTACCACAATCAGCCCACGGCGCAGCATTACCGCGTTACTACGGACAATCACTTCCCCTACCGTATTTACGGAGCTCAACAGGACAACTCCACGCAAAGAATTCTTCACCGCACGGATGGATTCTCCATTAGCGAACGCGATTGGGAAGAAACCGCCGGCGGCGAGAGCGGCTGGATCGCCGTTGATCCCGCCAACAACGACATTGTTTATGGAGGAAGCTACGACGGGTTGCTGGAACGAAAGAACCACGCCACCGGTGAAAGCCGGGGCATTAATGCCTGGCCCGATAATCCGATGGGCCACGGCGCAGAAGGCGCCAAGTATCGCTTCCAGTGGAACTTCCCGATCTTCTTCTCTCCACACGATCCCACCAAGCTCTATGCGGCCTCGAATGTGATGCACGTGACCCACAATGGCGGTGAGAAATGGGAAATCATAAGCCCTGATCTGACTACCAATGATCCCAGCAAAATGGGTCCTTCCGGAGGCCCCATCACCAAGGACAATACCAGCGTTGAATACTACTGCACCATCTTTACCGCCGGAGAATCCCCCTATGAGAAGGATCTGATCATGACGGGCTCCGACGACGGACTGCTGCACCTCACCACCGACGGTGGAAAAAACTGGACCAAACTTTCTATCCCCGGCCTTCCGCAGTGGGTCATGTGGAACAGCATCGAGTTTGACGCGCATGCCAAAGGAAGCATCTATGTGGCCGGTACCCGCTACAAACTGGGCGACAACCAACCCTACCTCTATAAGACGAAGGACTACGGTAAGACCTGGACGAAGATTACCGATGGCATTGATGCCGGTCATTTTACCCGTGTTCTGCGTGCCGACCCTAAGCGGGCTGGATTACTCTACGCGGGAACGGAAAGCGGGATGTACATCTCCTTTGACGATGGCGCCAGTTGGAAACCCTTCCAACTTAATCTCCCTATCGTCCCGATCACCGACCTCACCATCAAGAATGACAACCTCATTGCGGCCACCCAGGGACGCAGCTTCTGGCTTATCGACGACCTGACGCCGCTGCATCAACTGAACGCCTCCATGGCCGGAAGTGATTTCACATTGTTTAAACCGATGCCCAGTTATCGGATGGGTCCCGGCTTCTCGTTTGGGCGACCTTCAAAAACCGATGGAAAGAACCATCCGGGCGGGGTCATGTTCCATTTCTACGTCAAGGATACGACCAAAGCTGTTGCCTCACTTGAAATCATGGAAATGAGTGGAACCCTGATCAAGAAATTCGCCACCAAGCCGGACAAGAAAGCCAACGAAGAGCAACTTCGCATCAAACCCGGCGGCAACCGGTTTGTATGGAACACCCGCTACAAGAATGCGGAGGGCTTCGATGGGCTGATCATGTGGGCCGGCTCACTCAACGGGCCTAAGGCCATGCCGGGCACCTACAAAGCAAGGCTGACGGTCAACGGCAAATCGCAGGAAACGGAATTTGAAATCCTGAAGGATCCTCGAACCACGGCTTCCCTTGCCGATATCAAGGAACAGTTTGCCTTCCTCATTCAGGTACGCGATAAGCTCTCCGAAACCAACCTTGCCGTGAAGAAAATCCGCACGACGCGCGATCAGATCAACCGGGTGACGGAACCGATGCGCGGAAAGGAGGATATGAAAGACGTGACCGATATGGCCAAATCCATCCTCGATGACATGAAGAAGGTGGAGGAAGCGCTATACCAGACCAAGAACCGCAGTGGTCAGGACCCGTTGAACTTCCCAGTTAGGTTGAATAATAAACTGGCAGCCCTTGGAAGTGAAGCCGACGGCTCGGACTTCCGTCCCAATGCGCAAACCAAAGCGGTATACAATGAAGTGACAGGCAAGATCGACGAACAACTTCAGCAGCTGAACAAAATATTCAGCGACCGTATCCCAAAATTCAACGACCTCGTGAAACAGAAACAGATCAACCCGGTAACCATACCGGAAGTTTTCTAGAAGACGGATTGGTTAAAGAAAAGGCTGCCCGAACAGGCAGCCTTTTCTTATTTCCTTCCTATGAACCAGTAGACGATTGGGCCCAACAACGGGAGGAGAATAACAATGACCGTCCACAGGACTTTCTTGCCCATGTCCCAGGAATGCTTGAAGATATCCAGGATCACGACAACGTCGATGATGAGGATAAGAAGGTAAAACAGGTTGCTCATAACGAATTGGTTAGTTGCTTCGTTCAGGAATCAACAACAATCAATCCGTCACCTTCGTCCCATTAAGTAGTACAACACAGGCCCCAGCACAGGAAGGAAGATAACCGCGATCGTCCATAGAATTTTCTTCTCCATGTCCTTGTTGCTCCTCAGGATATCCAGGATTATAATGACATCAATGACAAGGACAATAAGGTATAGGAGTCTTGACATGGAAGGCTAGTTAGCGTCGAGTATTTTGAAGAGCTCATCGAGGTGCGGGGTCACAATGATCTCGGTGCGGCGGTTTTTCTGTCGGTTAGCATCTGACGTGTTGGGTACAAGGGGCGCATATTCGCCCTTGCCCGAGGCAAGAATCTGGGTGTTCTTGACGCCGCCGTTCGTGAGAATCCGGGTAATGCTGGTAGCCCGCATCACGCTGAGGTCCCAGTTGTCCTGCATGTACTGCGACTTCTTTCCGATGGGTACGTTGTCGGTGTGGCCTTCCACCATGACTTGTACTCCCTGGTGATCCTTGAGCGCGGTGGCCAACTGCCGCAACGCCGTGACGCCCTTATCATCTACTTCAATACTGCCGGACTTGAACAAGAGTTGTTCGGCGAGGGAAACATACACTTTGCCGTTCTTCACGGTTACCGTCAAGTCGTTCTCCTTGAATCCCAGCAAGGCATCACTGATTTTTTTCTTCAGGTCCTGAACAGCCTTGTCTTTGTTGGCCAGGATGGTTTCCAGTTCCTTGACCTTCCGCTCCCGTTCCATGAGGCTCAAGCTGAGCGAGTCGTTGAGCTTTCGCGTATTGTCCAGTTTCTCCTGGATGGCAAACAGTTGGTCACGTTGTTCAATCATTTCCCGGTTCATTTTTCCGCTGCTGGCCATCAGGTTCTTATAATAAGCGTTCAGTTTATCATGCTCCAGGGTAAGCTCAGCCAGTTGTTTCGCGGTTAATCGCTTTTGCTCACCAAGGGCTGCGGTATCCGCGGCCAGTTTGGTTCGCGCTTCCTCCAGCTCCTGTAGGCGCTTTTCCGCTTTGTCGAGCTGATCCTGCTTTTCGGCCAACTCGCCTTCCGCCTTCACTTTTTGTGCGAGCATGTCGTCGAATTTCTTTTTGGTGACGATGCAGGATTGACTAACCAGGAGTACCGACAGGATAAGAAGTCTAAAAAATAGTTTCATAGGGAATAAGATTAAAAAGTATATACGAAAGTAGGCGATTTGATCCGTTCGTACAACGCCGGGGAAGAGGGCACCGACGGGCGGCTTCGAGAACCTCGGCCACCTTTCACAGCGCACAGGTTCACGGTGGGCTGAGCCTACGCAGAGAATGCTTAGCTTTGGATGGAACCAAACATCATTTTCATGCAAAACACAGAAGGCATGTTGAAGCCTGGGTCATTCACGGGAAAGACCGTGCTGATCACAGGGGGAGGTACAGGCCTGGGAAAATCCATGGGAAAGTACCTGCTGGAACTCGGCGCCAATCTAGTCATCAGCAGCCGGAAGAAAGAAGTGATCGATAAGACGGCAGCCGAACTGATGAAAGAAACCGGAGGTAAGGTGCTGGCTGTTGCTTGTGACATCCGGAAGTACGAAGAAGTTGACAATGTGATCAAATCGGCGGAAGCTGAATTTGGCCAGTTGCACGGCGTGCTGAACAATGCAGCTGGAAATTTCATCAGTCCGACAGAGCGGTTATCGCACAGAGCCTTTGACATTGTGGTGGATATTGTTCTTCGCGGGACCTATTACGTTACTCTGGCGGCTGGCAAGAACTGGATCGCAAAGAAGCAGCCCGGCAGTTTTCTTAATATTGTCACCACCTATGCGTGGACGGGTTCCGGCTATGTAGTCCCGTCTGCGTGTGGCAAAGCTGGCGTTTTGGCACTTACGAGATCACTTGCCGTGGAGTGGGCCAAGTACGGGATCAGAAGCAATGCGATTGCCCCGGGGCCCTTTCCTACCGAAGGTGCCTGGAGCCGGTTGATGCCGGGTGAGTTGGTTAAAAAATTTGATCCCGCGGCGCGGATCCCGCTGAAGCGTGTCGGTGAGCACCAGGAGTTGGCGAATCTGGCAGCGTACTTGTTATCGGATTATTCCGCCTACATCACCGGCGAGGTGGTAACCATTGACGGCGGTGAGTGGCTTCGCAATGGCGGGGAGTTCAGCTACCTCGAAGACTTGAAACCGGAGATGTGGGATATGCTGGAGAAGACAAGGAAGTAGGCCAACCGGTCACAGCATTCATCGATTGCGTCCATGAATAAGCTAACAATTCGACAAAGACTTTTTGCCTGGATGCTGAGAAAAGGTGATGCAATCAATCACCGGATTTACGATTCGATCAAGAGAGACCTTTTCAGTGACATACAAGGCTTGGTAGTGGAAATAGGACCGGGAGCCGGTGTTAACCTCAACTACCTTGCCGCCGGAACTGACTGGATCGGTATTGAGCCTAATCGCGCACTGCACAAGACACTTCTGGCAAGGGCTGAGAAGCGGGGCATCCGTGCAACACTGGTGCCTGCAAATGAGGACCGGATTGCCTTGGGCGACAATACCGCGGATGTGTTCATCTGTACGCTTGTCTTGTGCTCTGTACACGAACCCTCAAGAATACTGGCAGAGATCAAACGAGTGCTTAAGCCTGGTGGAAAACTCATCTTGATAGAGCATGTGGCCAGTTCAACAAGCCGGATCCTTTTGTGGGCTCAGCATCTTTTTAATCCGCTAAACCGGTTGGTGGCCGACGGGTGCAACTGTAATCGTCGAACATGGACGGACATAGAAGGCACTTCCTTTTCAAGACTGGTGATGAGGCGTGTCAACGTGCCGGGTACAATGATATTTCATAAGCCTCATATCGTTGGCTACGCAATAAAGTAGAACAAGCATACCTGCGTCAGCACATCCGTACTTCATCATTCAAGATTCAATGGTTGGTGTCGATAACCAGCCATCGGGATTTATCCCTTTATCCGCCTACGGCGCACGCAGGTGGTCTTCACATTCAGTGGCCTGTAAAGCCCCGTCAGGGGCGGCATTTTGATAAAGAAAAACCCCGAGACCGGTTTCCCGATCGGGGTTCTCTCTGTGCGCGCGACGCTGCTTCGGGGAAGGTCTACTCTCCTCTCGACAGCCATCGGGACCATCCCAGTATCCGCCTACGGCGCACGCGGGTGGTCTTCACATTCAGTGGCCTGTAAAGCCCCGTCAGGGGCGGCATTTTGATAAAGAAAAACCCCGACCGGTTTCCCGATCGGGGTTCTCTATAAAGTCAGGCGACGACCTACTCTCCCGGGTGTTATCCCAGTACCATTGGCGCGGGTGGTCTTAACTGCTCT
>JAYRNL010000102.1:0-27547 GCA_041912235.1 Cyclobacteriaceae bacterium | reverse complement strand
TTCATAAATGCCGAGCGCTTCCATTTCATCGATGTCTTCAGCCAGGATGCTCTTGATGAGATGTCCGGGGAGAATGTCCATCGGCACCAGTTGCTCCCACACGCCTGTTTGCACCATGGCGCGAGGCTCCCCGTGGGTATTGGTGTTCAATTTGAATTCCTTGTTGGGGGTGAGGAACGAGAACAATCCCCAGGCGCGCTGGAAGCTGAGCTTGTTGGATCCCGGCATGATCCACCCCAGGAATTCATAATCATTGCCCTCAGGCAGAACGGTCACCTGCAAGTCATGAAAACCCAGGTATCCGTCCTTCCCAACATTGACACCCGTCAAAGGATTGCCCGACACATAGCGCACATTCGCTGTTGCAAGGTTGTTGGCCGTCAGACTCTTCATCGATGCCCCAGTAACAGTTTTTACATAGCATGGGTCCTTGACCTCAGAGCCTGTGACGGCCACGATCTTTGAAGCGTCGTAAACCCCATTGAGGAACAACTTGCCAATCTGAATAACGCCAAACGGGTTGATCGTCCAAACCACGTCCCCTTTGTTGATCGGGTCGATATGGTGAATCTGGACACCGACGCATCCCGAAGGATGGGGCCCGGAAAACTTGTTGATCTCCGCTCCTTTCACCTGGGAAAACACCGTGGAGAGATCGCTGGCGGTGTGAATGTTGATATGAACCGTCCCGGTGGTCAATTTCTTCAGGATGTCAATGCCTGTTTGGAAGAAGTGATCCTGTCCTTTGAATAGCACACTATATTCAGGTGCCAGGGGGGCCGTGTCAAAAGCTGAAACGTGAATGGATTTGGGGCTCACCGCAGGATCTGCCAACACACCAAAAGGCCGCTGAACAAGGTTTGCCCAGACGCCGGAAGTGAGCAGTTGGTCCTTGACCTGGTCAGCTGACAAGTTGGCGATCTCGGAAACCGTGAACTTTTTGAAGTTCAGGTATTCGATGGTCTTGTCGGCAAGAACTACAACCTCCAACAGCTTTCGTTTTTCACCGCGGCTTACACGAACTACCTCGCCGCTAACCGGGGAAGTGAACTGGATCTTTTCCAGTTTCTTGTCGTGAAACAGGGGGCTACCGGCTTTGACAGTATCGCCTTCCTTGACAACAACTTTGGGTATGTATACACCGTGAAAATCATCAGGCTTGATGGCGACGGTATCGGCAGGAGTGGAATCGACAACTTTGGTGGCTGCTTTCCCAGCCAGATTGATCGTAAATCCTTTCTTGAGACGGATAAATTTGCCCATGGAACAACGTAGGAATAGGGGTTTTTTCAGGCCATGGCAAAATTAGTAATAATCCACTCCCTGCAAGGTTTTCCGGGCCTTTTTTGAGGGTTTTTGACTAGCGGCGAGGCACCTTGGTCAGGGGTTTCAGTATCCTGGCTAATGCCAATCTAATAACTTCATCCACCTGCTCGTCCACGGTAATAAATGTGGTGTCTAATTCGATGGCATCGTTTGCCTTTCGCAGCGGACTTTCCTTTCGGGTACTGTCAATTTCATCCCGCTTTCTCAGGTTCTCCATGATGGAGTCTATGTCTACCATTTCATCGCGCGCAAGGAGTTCCTTTTGCCTCCTGAATGCCCTGATGAGAATGTCTGCGGTCATGAACATTTTCAATTCGGCATCGGAAAATACGACGGTACCGATGTCGCGGCCATCCATCACCACCGCCCGCTCCTTGCCCATCCTCCGCTGCTGGTCGACCATGGCATGACGGACTGCAGGGATCGCCGATACCTGGCTCACATTCTCAGAAATCCTCATTTCCCTGATTTCCCTTTCCACATTCAGGCCGTTGAGAAAGGTCTCTGATCGCCCTTCCTTGTTAACGCGAAACCCGACCTTGATATCCATCAGGGTCTTGTCGATCTCCCTGGGATTGGTGAGGGATACGTGGTGGTCAAGGAAATAAAGGGTAACTGCGCGGTACATCGCTCCTGTGTCGATGTAGCGGTAGCCCAGTACCCGGGCCACCTCCTTGGCCGTGGTACTCTTGCCGCAGGCGGAATAGCCATCGATGGCGATGATGATCTTGCGCATGATCAGCAGTCTTTCATCGGGCAGGGAATAGGCTTGCCTGGCTTGAGTTTCTTATGGGGTTTGTGTTTGTTGGAAGCGCATGAAGCCGCGATTACAACGACCGCAAGGAAGATTATCCGAGTCACGCGCGTGGAGTGGATGAGAAATGCAATCACAGCCCTGTGTCTAAGCCATATCAAAACCCGATTGCAAAGGTAAGGGTAAAGGGAGGACGATCGTGAACCGAAACCGGAAAAACTATTCCTGTTTGCCGAGGTAGCTCATGCGAAAACCAATTTTATGCCCGGCGCCAAGTTCCTGCGTCTTTTCAAGTTTCTGATGCAGCGTGATGAACTTAACCTGAGGATAGGGCAATGCGGTGAGATCATTTTCAATAGCCAGCGTAAGCGCCAACTTCACCAGGATGTTCAGGTCAGCTTCTGAAATGGGGCTTTCCGAGATATGACTGAACACCACACCCAGTTTGCCCTCGCCTTCAATGATGTACCGACCGTCATGATTGATAAGCAATCTTGCCAGCAGGTAGCCCGGATCATTGATTCGGTGGAATTCCAGCGAATCGGACATGAAGTTGTAGATCATGATTTGGCCGAAGTACCGGTTGATTTCCGCTGCCTGGATGTACGGGTCTTTCAACACCTCGTGCGAGTCATCAAAGGTTACAATATTGGTATGCAGGACAAAAATGATCATGTCGCCGGCCACCTTTACCTGGAATTCATGGTCGTTAATGCGCTTGAAGTCAAGCGTGACGTCGGCATCACCGGGTTTTGTCTTTTTCTTCAGTTCGGTGATCACCCGTTTTGATTCCTTCGCCAGCGAATCAAAGGCTGATAGCAACTTCTTGTAGGTCACCTGTTTGGCGGTGGATTTGTATTCCAGCAGTTTCCGGATTCGTTCCAGCGGATCCTCCTCGGCACCTTTTTCCATACGATTCGTAATATGTCTGTAATTTAGGCAATCAATATCAATACCAATCCCAAGTCATATGGAAACCCGCGAAGAAGGCAAAGCAGAAAAACTGCTGAAGGATCTCGGAAAGCGACTCGATCAGTTTGCCGCAGAAGCGCACGAGGCCGGTGGCCGGGTCGAGGCGGACCTGCGCAAGAAGTTTGAGGAACTGAAACGTTCCGCAGAAAAACTGAAATCCGAAGCTGAAAACAAGGACCGCTGGAAAGAAGTGGAGGCTGCCCTTAAAAAGGCAGGCGACGAGTTGGAGCGTGCAGCCAAAGCTGCCTTTGGAAAGCGCGAAACGCCAAACCACTGAAATAGTTGGTACGCATTAGGTTGCGGATTGGCGTAATGGATTAATGTCCATTACGCCATGCCCTGACGCTAACCTCTTGAGCCCAGGCCTGGGTCAATGTAGGTGTCTTAACATCCTACTTTAGATTTTCACCGTCTTCCAGGTTCCTCTTCTGAATACAAGTATGGCTACCACCGCAATGGCACTCTCTGCAATCGCGATGGCCCAGAATACCCCCATGACGCCGAGGCTCGTTTCCTTGGCCAGCAGCCAGGCCAGTGGTACCTGGAAGAACCAGTAACAAAACAGGTTAAGTATGGTCGGTGTTCGGCTGTCACCCGCCCCGTTGAACGCCTGGATGATCACCATCCCATATCCATAAAACAGGTACCCAAAAGCTACAATCCGAAGGCATTGCGTGCCATAGTACACGGCTTCCTCGTCGGCGGAAAAAATCCGCATGATGGGTTCTGAAATGAAGTAGAAAGCAACCGACACAATACCCAGGAAAACCATGTTGAGGAATCCCGCCTTCCAAACGGAGGCTTCTGCCCGGTCAGGCTGTTGAGCGCCCAGGTTTTGACCTACCAGGGTGGCCGCAGCGTTGGCCATTCCCCAACTTGGCAGAATCGTGAAGATGATCACACGAATAGCGATCTGATAGCCGGCGAAAGCCGTGCTGCCAAACGTCACAATAATCCGCGCCAGGAAAAGCCAGCTGGCCGTAGAGATCAGAAACTGACCAACATTTCCCGCTCCGACCTTCAGCAGACGGGCAATGACCGACCAGTCCACCTGGAGGCTGTCCGTTCTGAGCTGGATGACTCCACGTGTTCCCATCAGGAAGATCACCTGGTACAGCACTCCGGCGCCTCGACCAACATTGGTGGCGATGGCAGCCCCCTCCACACCAAAGGAAGGGATGGGCCCCCAGCCGAAAATCAGAATAGGATCCAACACCATATTCAGGATGTTGGCGATCCAAAGCGAGTGCATGGCGATGGCTGCATTGCCCGCACCCCGAAAGATCGCATTCACCAGGAAAAGGGCTACGATGGTGAAATTACCAGTAAGCATCCACCAGGTATAACCCGACCCAACGGTAATGACCGATTCACTCGCGCCCATAAGTTGGAGGATATCCTTGTGGAAGAGTAATCCGACCAACGAAATCATCACCGAAATGACTCCTCCGATATAGAGGGAGTTGACTGCAGCCAAAGAAGCACCAGGCTTGTCTTGTTCGCCAACGCGCCGAGCCACCATGGCTGTGGCCGCCATGCCCAATCCCATCGCCAGGGAATACACGATGGCAATAACCGACTCGGTCAGACCCACGGCCGTGACGGCATCGTTGTTGTTCAGCCTGCTGATGAAGAAGATATCGACCACTGCGAGCAAGGACTCCATGGCCATTTCGAGGATCATGGGTACCGAGAGAAGGAAGATGGCCCGATTGATACTCCCCTGGGTAAAGTTCTGTTCGGTGCCGAGTACCGCCTGCTTGAAAAGGGAGAGAATAGATTGTGCTTTACGCAACGCTTGCATATGAAGTGATTAAAGGTAAGAAATGGAAACAGACCCCAATGGGGCAGGCCGGACTGATGGTGCCGGCACGATTCAATGCAACGCGATACGTGATTGAATCGGAATCAGGACTTCATAGGCATGAGATGTTGAGGCAAGTATACGGAAAAAGTCCGTTTCAGTTACACCAGTAACAACGATCTACTCCCCCTTCAGAAAAACTATTGAGACACCTTCACAAAACGAATGGCACGATTCTCACCATCAGATCCCCTGATGAGAAGGATGTGTGGCCCCGTAGAAAGACTGGAAATATCGATCTGAATATCATGAGCTTGTTGCGTCTGATATTGAATCGACATGCCGTCAATAAACAACTGAGGCGTTGAACCCTTATCATGTCGAAGATTCAGGGTCTTGGAAGCCGGTATCGGATAAACCTGAATTCCACCGCCGCAGCAGGGGGGCGACGAGGACACATAGTCTTTCTCCGTGCCATAGACACAACCGCCGTCAAGCTGATATCTCATTCGGATGGTACCCGAATGTCCATAGGTATTGAACTTGATTTGATAACCCTGCTGGTAAATTAGTTGCCAGCCAGTTGGGAATGGGCTCATCCACCGATACGCTGGCAACAGTGGGTTGCTGGCTTCAAATGTAGTAGTCCCATCGCTATTTTCAATTACATTGATCTGGACTGGGAAATCAACATTCACATGCCTCGAAGACGCTGCGCTGACTCCGCAAGCGCTTACTGCACGAAGCTTGATTACTTCAGGTGTGAGGGGAGGATTGATAGCTCTCCCCAGGATGTTCGTGTAAGCACAAGCAGGAAGTGATATACTGGCGGATGGAAGTGAAGTGGTAACCAGCGGCCCGTTAACACCATTAACCTGCCAACTGGATGGCACCTCCCATTGGTACGATTGCGCTTGCGCAACAGCAGTGGTTGAAAATGTGGTTGTGCTGCCAGGATACAGGATTGTCGGGCCACTGACTAATGAAGGCGCCAGGGGACCTACCGTTATGTCCAAGTTTGCATAGTTATATCCTATCGTGGGCAATCCAATGATGGGCATCATGACTACCTTCAACCTTACTTCCAAATGAACAATGCCCGCAGGGAATGATGGCGCTGTAACGCTAACAGATGCTGGCAGAGGATTGGATTGGGCTGGAAAAGAAGCTGAATAAAGTGTATTGATGATCTGCCCGTCTTGAGAAAAGGTCCATCGGATTTCAGAAACCATTTCATTACCAATCGGGGATTGTACTGTGAGGTACGAGGCCGTATAAGTATTTGTTGAAGATTGGCATGTATTGGTTGGGCCGACCACGGATAGGGAAGCTGCTGAGACCTGAAGGAAGGCGACCAACAACATGAATGTTAGCTTAGCTTTCATGACCAAATGTTTAAGGTAAGCTAATAAAAAAATCCGAATCTTCACCCTGTCTCGGGCTGCAGAGCCTTACTGCAAAAAGGGGATATTCAAAAAAAGACAGAGATGGCCTCTGCCAGGAATCCTATTTCAGATAGAAGACCCCCTTCAGCCGTGCCTCTTCCCAGGGCCGCTGAGCACCATTGGAGATGCGCTCCACCGCGTTGCGCGTATTCATGAAAACATCCTCGATACGCTGAGAGACTTTCAACTGCTTCACTAATTCTCCTGTGTACAGTCCATTCTCCCGATCACCATCGGAAGCTACAGACCCGGGGTCCGTAGAATAGGCGATCAAGGTGCCGCTGGGCGTTTGAACACGGGCCAGGCCGGAGCCGCTGCTCCGTTTGCCCGTGGGGAACGGGTTGTTGCGACACGCATCGAGGATCACCATGTTAAGTCCTTCGTCATTGGCAAACTCCATGGTTCGGATTACCCCGGTGAGCGGAATTGCTTTTTGTTTGACATCCAGTGCTGATTGAATATCGGCATCAACGGGTACGAGGTAGTTTGTGCCATCGACTTCCAGTCCGTGACCTGCATAGAAGAACACCGACACATCCACCGACTGGGCTTTGTCGCCAAAGGCATAGATTGCGTTCTTCATTTGTTCATATCCACCATCAAGAACCTTCATTACTTCAAAGCCGAGCTCCTGAAGTTCCACCGCCATGCTGGCAGCATCATTGCGAGTGTTCTTTAATCTGGCCGCTGCTTTGTATTCAGCATTCCCGATTACAAGCGCCAGTCGTTTGCCCTGGAACTTGTTGGGGCCTCCCCCGGGGGTCTTGGCATTGGGAGATGTTTCGGCCTTGGGCTCATAGGTAATGTAAAAGTCTTTGTCCGTGACCACCATTTCCGTGTTCCTCACGGTAACGGTAACCCTGTTCTTCCCCTTCTCAAGGTCAATGTCATAGGAGAAATCCTTGCCAAAATTGAAATTGGCATTCTCACCATTCACAAAGACCTTGTCAATCTTGTCGGTACCTTCAATAATACCTTCGATGTGCAATTTGGATTCGTGCACCACCTGGTCGCCCAGCCCGCGATTTATGCCGGGTTTGAGTATACGGATATCCGGAGGGTCGTTTCTAACGACGTCATAAAGACTAACGACACCTTTCTCCGTGCCTACCGCGAGGAGTTCTCCATCATCTGACAATGCAATTGCTGAGGGCGTCTCGTCAACCGCTACCGAACTGCCCACCTGTGCCTTGTCGAGATTAAGCAGATTAATGGAACGGCTGTCTTGGGAGTAATAAGAAACATGATTGGGACCTGGGCCGAGCGCCATGCCGTCAACCCGGTAACGAAGTGGAACGCGCTTCAATTCTTCCCCCGTGGACCAGTCATACACGATGATCATGTTATTGCGATCGAGCCCCTGATTGCTATATGTCTTCACACCAACGGGCCCCGTCTGAGGTCCCGGTCGTGGAGTCTGCTGCAGGCCGGGGCCTCCCTGAGCAATGTTCGCCCCCTTGGCGATGTTGACTTCCTGAAGTCCTACAAGAAACTTGTCGGCGCCACTGTTGGTCGAAACGGAATGAATGATGGACCGGGAATTGTGGATTTCACCGCTTTGAAGCTTTAATTGCCGTAACAGTCGTTGATTGAGCGCATTATAGGTAAAAGCGTCGCCAACGTCAGAAATGGCCACCAATTGCTGGCCAAACCTGTCATAACCGAGAAATCTGGCCTTCTTGAATTCATTGTTGGACGCTACGCGACCGGCGGTCATACTGGCTTTAAGGTCATATACCTGAATTTCGTTTTCCCCATTGATCCAGCTTAAGTACTGGGCCGTCGGATCGAGGCAGGAGATTCTGACTTCCTTATCAACCAAAGTCGGGCCCGTGACGGCCAGTGTGTTCATTGACACCTCAAACAGTTTACCATTCTTGTCGAGGTAGATCAGCGATTGGTCGGAGTTGACAAAATCATGCAAAGCAAGGCGCGGCTTGGAGGCGATGGATTTCATCTCCTTGCCGTCCTCTACGGTGCGAATAGAAAGGGTTCCGCCGGACTCCACGGCAATCCATTTGGATGTCGATGAGAAGGAAATTGAATTAATCTCCTTTCCGTTGCCCAGGGTGATTTTCTTGTAGGGATACAGGTAAATATCCTGTCCCTGAGTCACGCCAAAGACAAGCACACCCAGCGTGCAGAAAACAAGGCGGAACCACTTCATAAGAGATGCGCTTAGCGCTTGCCGAAGATGTAACCCAAACCGGCGGTGAACTGGAACAGTGTTGATCCTTCGGTAGCACCGGTAGGTGCGCTCAGCCACGCGATGTTCGGGCCGGCGTCAATATTAACGCGCTCGGTCACAAAGTAACGTACACCCCCTTTGAGACCAAAGCCCACCTGGGAGTAGTCCGGATCCGAGCCGAGGTCGTAGAACATGACCTGCGCACCAATATAGGGAACCAACTTGGCGTTATCCGTCAAAAAGGAATAGTTCGCAAACACGGACATGTTCAGCGTAGTCTGCGTGCTGAACATGATGAAGGGCTGGATACCCAACTCGATGTTGTCGGTGAGGAAGCGACTCGCGTTAAAATAAAGCGAACCTGAAGAGAAGCTTTGACCAGCAAATGAGTTGCTGAAGTAAGAGGCTTGCGCCTGCAACTGAAAGTCACCTTTCTGCTGTTGCGCATACACCGCAGAAACGCTCGCCAACAGGGCGGTCAAAATGATTAATTTTTTCATGGGTATTAGTGTTTAAAATCAGGCCCGAATTTAGCCCCGGATAGAAGCGAAATCAAGACAAGCTGATTAAAAAACTCAACATGCATTAAACAGAAAAAGGGAGATCGCTCTCCCTTTCCTGATGTTCGTCATGTCTGCCTGAGTCATCCGATGGTGACTCGCCGGAACTCAGCAACCGTAAGTCCCTTCGACACACCGTCCAGGTATTGCGCAACCGTTTTCGAGTTGTCCTTCACAAAAATCTGGTGCACCAGCGTATTGTCTTTGTAGAACTTCTGCAGTTTACCCTGGGCTATTTTGTCCACCATATTAGCCGGTTTGCCTTCGGCCAGGATCTGCGCTTTGGCAATCTCGAGCTCCTTCTCAATCACGGCCTTGTCCACCGATTTTTCATCGACGGCCACGGGATTCATCGCCGCGATTTGCATGCCCACATCCTTACCTGCATCGGTAACGTCTTTTCCGTTCACGCCTTTGAGCGACACCAGCACGCCCAACTTGCTTCCCGCGTGGATGTAAGGAACAACGGCTTCACCGTTCATCCGCACATATTCACTCACTTCGAGCTTTTCACCGATTTTGCCAACCAGCTCAGTAACCTTTTCATTCAAGGTAAGGCCGCCAACCTTCTCTGCCATCAGCGCTTCCTTGCTGGCCGCTTTGGTGGAAAAGGCCGTCTCCGCAATCAACTTTCCGAGGGCCTGGAACTCTTCGTTCTTGGCCACGAAATCCGTCTCGCAATTCAAAGCAATGAGTACGGCCTCCTTCTTGTCGTCCGATACCTTAATAAATACAGATCCTTCCTTGGCCTCCTTGTCCGAACGGGATGCGGAAACTTTCTGCCCTTTCTTGCGAAGGATCTCAATGGCTTTTTCAAAATCTCCATCCGCTTCGGTTAGCGCTTTTTTGCAGTCCATCATACCGGCGCCCGTCATTGAGCGGAGTTTGTTAACGTCTTGTGCTGAAATCATTTCTGTATGTTTAATCGTTTATGCTCCTTAAAAAAATCGTCCTGCCTCCCGAGGGTAAGCAGGACGACTTGATTTCCTGGCTATTCCCCCTGAGAAGGGGTCGGGCCGGCTTAGGCTTCCTGAACGGCCTCGTCAACCGCGCGCTTCTCGTCTTCTTCCTTCTTGAGGCTCGATTCTTCCTTATCCTTCTTGCGCTCCATCAGCGCCTCTTCGATGGCCTTGCCGATGAACTTGGTAACGATGGAAATGGATTTGAACGCATCGTCGTTGGCTGGTATCGGGAAGTCGATGTCTGACGGATCCGAGTTGGTATCCACCATGGCAAACACGGGGATATTCAGCTTTTGTGCTTCCGCCACGGCGATGTGCTCACGCTTAACATCGATCACGAACAGCGCGGCGGGCAGGCGGTTCAATTCCGTAATACCCCCCAACAATTTCTCCAGCTTCGCCTTCTCGCGGGCAATCATCAGTCGCTCCCGCTTGGCGATATTGTTGAAGGAATCTTCCTTCATCAATTTCTCAATCTGCGCCAGTTTCTTCAGTGACTTACGGATGGTGGCGAAGTTGGTAAGCATACCGCCTAACCAACGCTCCGTCACGTAAGGCATATTCAGGCGGGTGGCTTCCTCCACAATCACGTCTTTCGCCTGTTTCTTGGTGGCGACCAACATGATCTTGCGTCCCGAGCGAACAATGTTCTTGATCGCAAAAGCTGCTTCTTCCAGGGCCTTCTGCGTCTTGTTCAGATCGATGATGTGAATGCCGTTGTTCTCCATGAAAATGTACTCCGCCATGCGGGGGTTCCACTTGCGGGTAAGGTGTCCGAAGTGAACACCGGCTTCCATGAGCTCCTGAGTTGTGATTTTTTCTGGCATGCTGCGAGCGAATAAAATATTAACGTTTGCTGAACTGGAATCTTCTTCTTGCCTTTCTGCGTCCCGGCTTCTTGCGCTCCACCATACGGGAGTCGCGGGTGAGGAGACCCTCTTTCTTTAAGGAAGGGCGGTTCTCGGCACTTATGTTGACCAGCGCACGGGCGATACCCAGGCGAATCGCTTCCGCCTGTCCTTTGCTTCCTCCACCTTCCACATTCACGGTGACATCGTAGGATCCATCGAGTTTGGTGAGCGTGAGGGGTTGCTTAACGGTAGTCTGGTGAATCTCTGAAACAAAATAAGCCGCGAGGTCGCGGTCGTTAACGGTAATCGTTCCCTTGCCAGGCTTCAGGTAAACGCGGGCAATGGAAGTTTTTCTGCGACCGATGGTATTGATAATCTCCATGTATCAGGCTTAGAATTTAATGACTTTGGGTTGTTGTGCTTCGTGGGGGTGCGATGCACCGGCATACACGTGCAGGCTTCTGAAAAGCTGCCGGCCGATGCTGTTCTTGGGCAACATCCCGCGAACGGCGTGCTCGATCAGACGCTCCGGGTATTTGGCCCGAATCATTGTCGGCGTATGTTCCTTCTGACCACCGTTGTAACCGGAGTGAGTGAATATTACACGGTCAGTCCACTTCTTTCCCGTCATTTTCACCTTCTCTGCATTGATGACAATAACGTTATCGCCGCAATCCACATTAGGGGTGTAACTGGGCTTATGTTTGCCACGAATAACCTTGGCAACCTGGCTGGCCACCCGGCCCAGCACCTGGTTTTCGGCGTCCACCAACACCCAACCCTTCTCTACGGAAGACTTGTTGGCGTTCTTGGTCTTGTAACTGATCGAATCCACTTGAATAAACGGTTTAACTGCGTAAAAAGGCCTCTTTTCAAAAAGGGACACAAAAGTAGGCCCAATAATGGAGTTATGCAAGACTGGCTTCCTTTTTAGGACCTGTGGGCACCCAACTGGTGAAGGAGCGCAGAAATGTCCTTTGGATAGGGCGCCTGGCACCGGATCTGGGACCCATCCAACCCTTTGAATTCCAATGAAAACGCGTGTAGAGCCATTCGCTTGATGAGCGGCTCCTCTTCGGCACCTTTCTTCACCCTGAAATTTCGCTTGACGGAAGAAACAAGGAAAGGCTTCCCGCCATACAGCTCGTCTCCCGTGATCGGGGAACCCAGCGAAGCGAGGTGGATCCGGATCTGGTGCATCCTTCCGGTCAGTGGCCGGCATTCGACAAGGCTGTGCCGGGCAAAAATCTCCAGCGTGTTGAACCGGGTTTCGGCATCCTTTCCCCTCGACGAAAGTTTAACCACCCCGTCCGGTTGTTTAAGAATCCTGGCCGTCACGGTCACCTCGTCAAAATCGTGCCGCCCATCAACTACGGCATGATATACCTTCGTCACGGTCCGGTGTTCAAATTGCATGCTGAGGTGACGATACGCCTCAGGGTTTCGGGCAACGGCCAACACACCGCTTGTGTCCTTATCGAGACGATGGGCGACCTGGGCGGCCGCCTCGTATTCCCTGGCCAGGCGCAGCAGATTCTGTTCTCCGTTGCGGTCTTCCAGCGTGGAGAGAAATGGGGGTTTGTTTACCACCAGGTAGTCTTTGTCTTCATGCAGGATCAGGTCACGAAACCGGAGTTGTTTGGCCATGGGGCCTCAAAGCTAGCGCGAATAAGACGATTTGGGAATCACTCCCCCTTGGCCCTGGGAAGTCTGAAACTAAAGGTGGACCCCTTCCCGACCGTGCTTTCCACGTCAGCACGGGTATTGTGTCCTTCCAGGATGTGTTTTACGATGGCAAGACCAAGGCCTGTTCCCCCCTTCTCCCGGCTCCTGCTCTTGTCCACCCGGTAAAATCGTTCGAAGATGCGGGGAATGTGTTCGGCGGGTATCCCTTCACCTGTATCGGAAACCAGGGTAGTAACATTCTTTTTTCCCACGTCGAAAGAGATGTTCACCTCGCCACCCTCCGCGGTATAGCTGAGGGCATTGGATACAAGGTTGGATACGACCTGTGAAATCCGCTGGGCATCGGCATACACCATCAACTTCTGATGAGGATCGTGCATGCGCATGCGGATGTCCTTCTTCCGGGCTCGGCCTTCCAGCTGTTCAAAAACCTCGGTACAAACCTGAAAGAGATCGAAGTAATCAAACTTCATTTTGATGTCACCGGTCTCCATCTGCGACAGGGTGAGCAAATCCTGCACAAGCATGTCCAGTCCGTCCATGCTGCGCGCGGCTTTCTTGAGAAATTTCTCCCGCACTTGCTTGTCATTCATGGCGCCGTCAAGCAACGTATGAATGAATCCCTGGGCTGCGAAAATGGGTGTCTTGAGTTCATGGGAAACATTGGCCACAAATTCCTTCCGGAATTGTTCCAGCTTTCTCAACTCATCGATCTCCTTTTGCTTCAGGGCCGCAAAAGCGGTGATCTCCTCGGTAATGCTTCGAAGGGGGTTCAGGGGGTTTGACTTCTGATCGGCCACTCCGGTGAGTTCTTTCTTCCGGACTTTGGCCAGCATCTTATGAATCTTGTTGATCTCGCGAAAAACAAGAAACTCGAGCACAACGTACACCAACAGGTAGGAAACAGAAAAACTGATTAATCCCGCCACCAGGAGCGCTTCCCGGGTCACGGTCTGCACCAGTGATAAAAACAAGACGGTCACCAGGGCAATGAACACCGCCAGAAGGAGGGCCATCGACCGGGCGCTATAGACCATGGTTTATACGAGGTTGAACTTGTAACCGACTCCCTTTACTGTTACAATGTAGTCATCGCCAATCTTTTCTCTCACTTTACGAATGTGCACATCCACGGTTCGGGCCAGCACATACACGTCGGAACCCCAGATATTTTGAAGCAACTCGTCGCGGTTGAAGACTTTGTTTGGATGTTGGGCGAGAAAGTAGAGCAGCTCGAATTCCTTCTTGGGGAGATTAATCTCTTTCCCCTTGAGTTTCACCGTATAGCTGCTGCGGTCGATGATCAGGTCGCCCAGGGTGAGCGCACCCGTCGCCGGACTGGCCTTTGCCTCCCGGCGCAATAAAGCCTGGATGCGGCTCATCAGCGCGCGGGGTTTGATGGGCTTGGTGATGTAGTCGTCCGCTCCGACGTCAAAGGCCGCCACCTCGGAATATTCTTCCGAGCGGGCTGTCAGGAAAACCACAAAGGTGTTGACCAATTCCGGAATCGCCCGTATTTGTCGGCAAGCCTCCACCCCATCCATAACCGGCATCATGATGTCGAGCAACACGACATCGGGTTTGAATTTGCGCGCCGCTTCAACGCCGAGTTTTCCGTTGACAGCCACTTTCACCTCATAGCCTTCCTTCTCAAGGTTGTATTTGAGTAGTTCCAGGATGGCTTCTTCATCATCTACAACCAGGACCTTGTATGCAGGCTTCTTACCCATGGGGTGGAACACGTTTCTGCCTCAAAACTACCCAAGATTCATTCCATTGTAAAACACCCATCATCCTGTTAACAAAACCTTAATGTAAGGCTAGAGTGATGGATACGCGGAGCGATAATAGTTGATCATCTCCCTCAGATCACCATGGAAACGATTATTCCAATCGTCCAACATCGAATCGTGTTTCGATTCATACGTGCGGAATGACATGAAATAGGTGTTGTTGGGCAGACGCCGGGCAAACCGGTTGCTCCTTCGTTTGCCGTCGCTGAACGTAATGGTATCAAATGCTTCCACGATGTGACGGATGAATTTCTCTTTCCTGGATTTCTTGCTTTCCAGCGATTCATCAGCCGTCATCGTTTGATACACACTGTCCAGCTTCAGCGTTCCCCGAAGCATGTGATCCGCCACCTTACGATAATCTCCATCCTGATGGATATACTCCTGAAACTGCCGTGAGGTATCACCGAATGCCTGCTTCAGAAAGAGCTCGGCGCCGCGGTCACCAATAAAAGAAGCCAGGTTCTCGTTAAAGTCTGTGCTGTCTTTTACATAGATGGTCGCATGAACCATTTCGTGTATGATCAGGCTGGCCAGGTCCCCTTCGCTCCGCCGCAACATTCCGCTGAGGATCGGATCCGTGAACCAGCCCAAGGTACTCCAACCCCCAGGGTTGCGAATGCTAACGTCCCAACCCTCCTTCTCAAGTCCATCGCGCTCCTTCAGGGCCTTCTCCTTATCAAAGTATCCTTTATAAGGTACCGAGCCGATTACCGGAAATTCCCAACGCTTCTCGACCAACCGGAACGGTTCGCACGCAATCACCACCCACATGATCTCCTCCCCTTTTTGGTCGAACAACGTCGTGTAGTTCTTGGTGTCGTGCAGGCCCAGGGAATCAATGGCATATTTTCTTGCGGCCTGGATCAATTGCAGCCGTGACTTAAGCGAATCCGGAAAATGCGGATCGGCAAGAAACTCCTCAACGGGCCGGGCCTCACGAATGATCTTCAACTGCCCGAGCCCCTGACCAATTCCATATTGAATCAGTGACCAGAAATAAATGACAAGTACTACACAAGCGATAAGGAAGGCAAGCAGAATTCGTTTCACCATGGTCAGCGGCGGGTATTGGCAACATAGTATCGCGCGCGGTAGTTGATGTAGAAACCGTAAGCGTACTGAAACGTCTTGAACGAAAAATCATAAAATGGTTCGTAACGAAGCGAAAGCGTCAATTGCGGCAGCACTGTATAGTTGTAGAGGAATCGCATAATCAGCAGGTTGGGTGAAGGCTGAAGGGTAACTCCATCTTGTGTTGAAATAGACTGATAGATGGGCCCGCCCTGAATGGAGAGGTACTCACGCGCTTTCCAATAGCTGGCCATAACCTGAAGCCCGAACCGGGTGGTAAAACTACCGTTGAGATAGATCCCGTCACCATCCAGATATGGTTGCCGTGTAAGCGAAATGTCCTTGTCGTATACGTAATAGCTACTGAACGCTACCTCGCTGACCCAACCCGAAGCCGGCTGAATCCAGGATAAACCAATCGCGCTATTGACCACGGTTTGAATGGGAAGTCCTGCCTGGTCCAATTGTCCACCCTGGTGGCGTGCAACCACCTGGAACGGGACGTGAAGGCTCCCGCTACCCAACTTCGCTATCCTCTTTTGGGCTGACAAGCCGCCCACCAACTGCTCCTGTTTCGAATCATTCCAATACTGCATGTACTGCCAATCGAGCCAGGCATCCACAAACAAGTCATCGCGGTCAAGCTGAAACTGTACCCCTGTTTCCAGGCGGCGGTTGAGCACCCGCTCGAAATCATAAAGAGGCTCGATCAGCCTGTGGTTCAGGCTGCTTTCCAGGTTGCCAAAGATGACGGCAAGGTTCCTGGATTTCCATTTGAGCGAAAAGGTCGGGGCAGCGGTGGAATATTTGTCATTACCAAAGTCCTTTTGCAGAAAGGCCCCTGCATCCAGCCGGACTTTTGGAGACAGTTGGTAGCTGATGAAAGGCTGAAACTGATACCCAAACAGGGTGTACCCCTCGATGATGGTCTGCTTGTATTCATTGTTTTTGAAGAATCCCAGCGTGTTGATCCCCAGAAACAACTTCTCCGAGTCGGCGGAATCCACTGCCATCCTGTCTTCAAAGACCCGGTTATTAAGCTGACCCCATGAAGGAGCAGCCACCAGGAGCAGAAATATAATCGCACGCGCATGCATGAAAGTGCAAATTAAGATTGTTGGCCGTTAATCGTTAAGGATTAATGACTTAAAAAAATGTCATGATTTCCTGCATAACAAAATTCCACGGCGCCGGGTATATCGATTAGTATTGTATCGGTAACTTGACCCCTTGGAGCCTTGCGACACAACCTGACACAGCCAAGCTTCATCTTCGCACTGAACAATCACATAAACACATTTTAGCCCATGAGCGACGCAAAGGAAAAACTGAAAGCCCTTCAACTGACCCTCGAAAAACTCGATAAAACGTACGGGAAAGGAACGGTGATGAAATTGAGTGATGAGAAAGTCATTGATGTGCCGGCGATTTCCACCGGTTCCATCGGGCTGGACATAGCGCTGGGCATCGGCGGTATTCCCCGGGGACGCGTCACGGAGATCTATGGCCCTGAGTCGTCTGGCAAGACCACGCTAACGATGCATTGCATTGCCGAAGCGCAGCGCAAGGGTGGTCTGGCGGCGTTCATCGATGCCGAGCATGCCTTTGACAAGGCCTACGCGGAAAAGTTGGGCATCGATACTGAAAACCTGCTCATCTCACAGCCCGACAACGGGGAGCAGGCACTCGAAATTGCCGACCACCTGATCCGTTCAGGGGCGATCGACATCATCGTCATTGACTCAGTAGCCGCCCTGGTACCCAAAGGTGAACTGGAGGGAGAAATGGGTGAGAGCAAAATGGGGCTGCAGGCGCGCCTCATGTCTCAGGCATTGCGCAAACTCACCGGCACCATCAGCAAGACCGGATGTGCCTGCGTCTTCATCAACCAGCTCCGCGAAAAAATCGGCGTGATGTTTGGCAACCCGGAGACAACCACGGGAGGAAACGCCCTGAAGTTCTATGCATCCGTCCGCCTGGACATCCGCCGCATCGGGCAGATAAAAGAGAGCAGCGACGACATCACCGGCAACCGGGTTCGGGTGAAGGTGGTGAAGAACAAGGTGGCGCCCCCCTTCAAAGTGGTCGAATTCGACATCATGTACGGCAGAGGCATCTCGAAGTCAGGGGAAGTGGTAGACCTTGGTGTGGAATTGAACATTCTTCAAAAATCAGGCTCATGGTTCGCCTACAACGGCAATAAGCTGGGCCAGGGACGTGACGCCGTGAAGCAATTGATTGAAGACAACCCCGAACTCATGGATGAACTCGAGAAAAAGATCAAGGAAAAATTGATGACGGGGCATCATGCTCCGGCTGAGAAGGCTGCGGCTGAATAATCAACAGCCTGAGTTTCCAAAACGAAGATCAGCTGCCCGTAGAATTTATACAGGCAGCTGATTTCATTTTAGTTCTGCCCACAACTGCAGCTCGTTGATTCCTCATGCCAAGTGAAGGATGGGCTGTAACCACTCTGCTCCCAGAAGAATTTGGTCCTGGGGCGATTGTAGTTCCCAGTTTCATTCATCGTCGCTGCGTCATAGAGTCGGCCGTTTACCATGGTAAAACTGACCGAATTGGTATGCTGGATATTCTCCAACGGATTTTTATCCAGCACCACCAGGTCGGCAAGCTTGCCGGCCTTGATGGAACCAATCTCTGAATCCATCCCGAGCAACGAAGCGCCATTGATCGTTGCTGAACGCAGGACCTCCAACGGTGACATTCCTCCCTGGGCCAACATCCACATTTCCCAGTGCACACCGAGACCCTGTATCTGACCATGGGCTCCCACATTCACCTTCACTCCGGCATCGCTGAGTTTCTTGCACGATTGTGAAGTGAGGACATGTCCAATTTCATACTCCTTCTCCGGAATCATGGTTCGGTGACGGCTGCGACTGTCAATTATGCTACGGGGTGTGAACGTCAGCAACCTTTCATTTTCCCAGATGTTGCCGTGTTGATACCAGTAATATTCACCGCTCATACCTCCAAAATTCACAATCAACGTTGGCGTATAGGCTGTGCTGCTGCTTCCCCAAAGCGTGATCACATCCTGGTACAACGGCACTACGGGAATGTTATGTTCGATACTGGTGTGGCCGTCTATAACCATTGATAGATTCATGTAAAAGTTCGACCCGCCTTCGGGCACCACTTCTACCTGATGTTCCCTCGCTGCCTGAATGATTTGCTGCCGCTGATCGCGCCGCGGCTGGTTGTAGCTCTTTACCGAGAAAGCGCCGTAGGCCTTGGTGCGGCGGATGGCGCTCCTTGCATCATCAAGGTTGTTAACCACCGTCCGGGCAAGTCCTTCGGCACCATAAAGAATAGTACCGGTGGAATACAATCGCGGGCCAACCATGACCCCGGTCTTAATCATTTCAGACTGACTGAAGATCATTTCTGAATTGGAGGACGGGTCGTGTGACGTGGTAACGCCATAGGCCAGGTTGGCATAGTACTGCCAATGTTTTTGCGGACTAAGGCCATAGCGAAAATTGCCGATGTGTGCGTGGGAATCGATGAATCCCGGTACAATGGTCTTGCCCTGTGCATCGATCACCCGCGTCCCTGAGGGCAGGGTAACCTCCGCTCTCTTGCCCACGGCTTCGATACGATTCTTGTTTACAAGAATCACACCGTCTTCGATCACCTCATGGCCTTCAGCCGTAATTATTCTGGCGCCGGTGAATGCGATTCTGCCCTCGGGAGCATCGGCTCGCAAAGTAAGACCAACCTTGAGGCCCACGGAGTCAATGGGCGGCAAAGCGGCCAGAGAACCATCCAGAAATTTGAATCGTTCGCGAAGCTCATCCGAAAAATACTCGTCCCCCAACGTCCAACACACCTTTTTGCTGTCACCGGTCCAATGAATGTTGATGCCGGCGTCGCGCGCTACCTGGCTGGAGGGCACGTTGTCGCTTTTGGAATCCAATTCGAGGGCTTTGCCGGTCTGCGGCATCGGCGCCACGTATACCTTATAAGACTGGGCGTAGGCAATCCACTGCTCATCCGGACTCGGTACGAGCCGGAAGGCATTGCGTAGTATCGCCAGCGTCCGCTCTTCTCCTCCATCCAGTTTCACCGTCTTCAGCGATTTGGTTCCACCGCCCGCCTGGAATAAAATACGTTTGCCATCCACGCTGAACCTGGGGTAATCTCCGTCTGGACGGACAAACGTGGACGCTCCTCCGTTCGATGGAATCCAGTATATGCCCGGGTCTTTGGTGTAGGTGTACCCCTGGTGGTCGTTACCGTCTTCCTTTACATAAACAATCCTGGTTCCGTCGGGCGAGAAAGCAGGCTGCCGGTAGATTCCTTTTTCGGAAGTTATCTTCACTGGCTTCGCGCCTTTGGTCACCAAGTTTAATTTCATGATGGCGCCGCGGCGTTCATCGTCCCACGTGACATAAACCAGTTCATTTCCATTGGCCGAGAATGATGGCTCGAACTCAAAATCGACTCCGGTGGTAATCCGTTGCGGTATCCCGGAAGGCAGGTCCTTCCGGTACAGGTATCCGGCCGCATTAAACACGAGGGTCTTGCCATCCGGTGATGTCGTCGCATGGCGGATCACCTTGCTGGTGAAAGTGTCCTGAAAAACATTATTCTTAAAATGTAAGGCCTGCGCCACTTTCAAGGTTGTATTGACTTTGAAAGGGATTGTTCCCGCAGCAAGCGTTGCCAGGTTCACCTTTCTGATTTTTCCTTTTGCCCAAACCACAAGAGCCGTCTGATCGGGAGTCCATGCAAAATTGGGATACAACCCATTGATGGCCCAGGCTTCCATCTGGTCCTTGCTGAGGTCATCGTATACCGGTCGTTCCTCCCCGGTTGACAGATCATGGGTAAACAGAACCGTCTTTTCACGCACGCGGCGGATGAACGCCAGCTTTTTTCCATCACGTGAAAGAGTCGGTCGTGCGGCACTTCCGGGACCTCCGGTGATGTCCGTCAGCTCACCCGTTTGCATATCGTACCGGCGAATCACATAGATCTGCTCATTGGGATTCTTGTTGTACTGGAAGAAACCGCCAGGATACATGTCTTCGCAGAAGTAGAGGTATCGACCATCCGGTGAAATGGTTGGCTCATTCACATCCTGCTGATCATTCTTTCGTTTCGTCAGCTGTATTCCGCTTCCACCGGAGATATGATACATCCACATCTCCCCTGCACCCAATGAACGCTGTGAGGTGAAGTGCTTTCTTGCGATCAGGTAGTTTCCATCCGGTGTCCAGATCGCGTTGTTCAGCAACCGAAAGTCTTCTTTGGTAACTTGCCTGGCTTGTGTGCCGTCCACGGCCATGACCCAGATATTGTCGCCGCCACCTGCGTCGCTGGTAAAAGAGATCCACTTGCCGTTGGGGCTGAATCGCGGCTGAAACTCAAAGGGGACTCCGGTGCGCAACGCCCTGGCCTCACCGCCCTCTGCCGGCATGATATAGATATCTCCCAGCAAATCAAACACGAGCTGCTTTCCATCGGGACTGAGATCAAGGTTCATCCAGGTGCCCTCTTCCGTATTCAGTGCAACATCCTTGTAGTTGAATTGGCCTGTAGGATTGGCAACGTCCCACTTCGTCGCTTTGGATTGGGCGAATGCAGACGAGGCCTGCAGGATAAGGAGGTATACGAGCAAGCGTTTCATGAAGATGATGTTTTAGGGTAGTCTGCTAAAATAGAAAAAGGTCACGGTGCGATTGTGACCTTCTGTCAAAGTTGTACGGGCGGTAATTAGTTGGCCCGGATGGCGATAACCGGGTCCATGCGTGCCGCGACGGCGGCCGGCACAATTCCGGCAATCAGCCCGATCACGGAAGAAACGCCCAAACCGAGAATGATGTTCTTGAAACTGAGGGCTACCTCCAAGCTGCCAAATGGCGCCAGCGTCAGCAGGAACACCAGGAAGATTCCGGCCAGTCCGCCGATCAGACTCAGGAAGACGGCTTCAAAAAGAAATTGGAAGAGGATGAAATAGTTCTTGGCTCCCAGCGACTTTTGGAGTCCAATGATGGGTGTTCTTTCCTTGACGGAAACGAACATGATGTTGGCGATACCAAAACCACCTACAAGAATGGAGAACCCGCCAATGATCCAGCCGGCAACACCCACTACGTCAAACAGCTGACCGATGGCATTGGCGATGGCCTCAGGCCGGTTGAAAGCAAAATTGTCCTTGTCTCCGGGACGCAGGCCTCTTCGGCCCCGCATCAGTCCTCTCATCTCATTCTCTAGTTCCACGAGGCCAAGATCGGTATCCGCACCCTTCACACTGATGGTTGACTCGACTTCCCGCCAATTGCCCGTTCCTGTCTGATACAACTTCCGGAATGAGTTATAGGGAACCATTACCGTGTAGTCATTACTTCGCATACCGATAAAGCTTTGCCCTTCACGTTTCAGGATGCCGACGACTTTGTAGGTAAGGTCTTTGACCTTGATGTTCTGGCCAATCGCGTCGCTGTTGGGGAAAAGCGCCTTGGCCACTTCATAGCCCATCACGGCCACACTACGGCCGGCGGAAATGTCGTCAGGGGTAAAGTAACGGCCCGACTCAATGTTCATGTCGAAGATCTCATCATACCCTTCTCCGTTCCCGCGCAGGGCGATGTCACCAATGCTGCTGCTGCCACGCTTGATGGTGGCGCCTCCGCGGGCGGCGTGTATGGAGATGGCCGTCTTGTTCCGCAGGGTTGCTCTCAAGAACCGGAATTCATTCACGGAAGGCGTTGGCCGGCGGAAATATTCCCACCATTTGTAGGGGCCATTTCCTTCCGGCGTCCAGGGCATCTTGCCTACATAAATAACGCCCGTTCCCAGGAAGTTGAAACTGTCCTTGATATTCTTTTCAAGGGAGTCAACCAGCGTAAAAACAGCGATGATGGCAAAAATACCCACGGTAACCCCCAGGAGCGAGAGGATAGTTCGCAGGACATTTGATTTGAGTGCCTTCCAGGCAAAAGCGAAACTTTCGCCAACGAGTCGAATTACGAGCATGGCCAAATAAACGCGAAAAAATCCATTTCGGTTATCAAAATGCCACGAAACCTCTATTTTTGCTGCCTTATTGAAAAAAACAGGCCTCATCCGCGAAGAGGCCACAAGCCCGTAAGCTTATGAATTATTTGTCCGGCATGTCGAATACGCCTTTTTCTATCTCAGCCGGTCGTCTTAAACCAAACACCGGCATTCTATGAAGCTATCTGAATTTAAGTTCGAATTGCCCAACAGTCTCATTGCCCTGCATCCCGCCGAAAACCGGGACGACGCCCGCCTGATGGTTATCCACAAGGATACCGGCAAGATTGAGCACAAGGTTTTCAAAGACATTGTCAGTTACTTTGGCGAGGGCGATGTATTTGTAGGCAATGATACCCTCGTTTTTCCAGCCCGTCTGTACGGTCGCAAAGAGAAGACGGGTGCCAAAATCGAGGTGTTCCTCCTTCGTGAACTTAATGCCGAAATGCACCTGTGGGACGTCCTGGTAGATCCTGCGCGCAAAATCCGTGTGGGTAATAAGCTCTACTTTGGTGACGGCGATCTCGTGGCAGAGGTTATTGACAATACCACTTCCCGCGGCCGCACCATTCGGTTCCTCTTCGACGGCGACTCCGAAGCCTTCGATAGAATCGTGGAGCAACTGGGAGAAACTCCACTCCCCAAGTACATCAAACGAAAGATTGAACCTGCCGACAAGGACCGCTTCCAGACTATTTACGCGAAAAAGAAAGGCGCTGTCTCTGCCCCCACGGCAGGCTTGCACTTTACCCGTCAATTGATGAAGCGCATGCAGCTGAAAGGGATTGAGATGACCTATGTGACTCTCCACATCGGTCTCGGCACCTTCCGCGCGGTGGACGTGGAAGACCTGACCAAACATAAAATGGATTCGGAGAACTTCATCGTCGGATCAGATGCCGTGAAGATCGTGAACCGGGCCCTGGATGAGAAGAATAAGGTCTGCGCAATCGGCACAACATCAATGCGCGCATTGGAGTCGGCTGTTTCCGCCAATAACCGCCTGAAAGAACGCGAAGGGTGGACCGACAAGTTTATCTTTCCTCCTTACGATTTCAAGATATGCAGTGGATTGGTGACTAACTTCCACCAGCCCGAGTCAACCCTGCTGATGATGGCTTGCGCCTTCGGGGGTTACGATCTGATCATGCAGGCCTATCAGACAGCGAAGAAAGAAAAGTACAAGTTCCTCACCTACGGGGACGCCATGCTGATCATTTAGTCGCGGAGCCTGACAAGGTAGATGAACGCCGCGATACCGAAAGGATAAATCAGCATGTAAATGGGTGTCGGCCGGATGACGCCGGCGAAGATGGTTACCGGAAGCAAGAGCAGGATCACCCCGGCAATGAGTTTAACGTTCTTGGCTATGCCAGGAGAATCCAATTGGAAAATCCGCACAATGCCGTAGAGCAAGAACCCGAAGGCAAAGGCATTAAGAAGAAGGAGGATGAGGCGAGGCATAGGGTATTTCGGATAAAGATAATGCCCGGTAGTCAATTTAAAGAGGTGAGGTAATCAAGGTGAACAAAGCAGAGTACGCAATCGTAGTGGCCGGCGGTAAGGGAACACGGATAAAGAGTTCCCTGCCGAAGCAGTTCATCGAGCTTGGTGGAAAGCCTGTACTGTTTCACACCTTGAGTGCCTTTCATCGTTATTCCGCTTCGTTAACCATCATTTTGGTCCTCCCGGTTGACGACTTCACAACATGGGAAAACCTGGTGGCTAAACATAAATTCAACGTGCCGGTCATCCTGCAGGTTGGGGGCGATACCCGGTTTCAGTCCGTGAAACGCGGACTAGAGAAAATAAAAGGTAATGGACTCGTAGCCATTCACGATGGGGTGCGGCCGATGGTCAGCGAGGATATCATTGGTGCATCGTTCCGACTTGCAGCCGTTCACGGTACTGCCGTGGCCGCTGTGCGACTCAAGGAATCCATACGCGTTACGGATCAGGATACCACACGGGCAGTAGACCGTTCAAAATTCAGGCTGATCCAGACCCCGCAGACGTTTGACGTCGACCTGATCAAGAAAGCGTACGAACAAAAGGAAGATCCAAACTTCACCGACGACGCGAGCGTCGCCGAACGCGCAGGGCACGCGATTTCTTTGTTTGAAGGGAGTTACGAGAACATCAAGATTACAACGGCTGAAGACCTCGTGGTGGCGGAAGCACTCCTGAGAGCGAGGGCTAAGAGTTAGGAGTCAGCCGCAGCATGACAGATTCAGGCTTAAGCTAACGATCAGCCTGACAAGAGAGGTTTAGCGTCAGTACTCGTCCTCGTTGAAGAAGAAGTCCTCTTTGGTGGGATAATCGGGCCAGATTTCCTCGATGCTTTCGTAGGGCTGTCCGTCATCTTCGAGCTCCTGGAGGTTCTCCACCACTTCGAGGGGCGCGCCGGATCGAATGGAAAAATCAATCAGCTCATCTTTGGTTGCGGGCCAGGGAGCATCTTCCAGGTATGAGGCCAATTCCAGTGTCCAGTACATAGCGGTGGTTGAAATTCCCGCAAAAATAGAATTAAATCACCCCAAGTCAATAGCCAGCCTAACCTATGTTCGGCAGCCTTTCGAGGGCCCTGCTGTCCACGTTGGACTATGGACTAAAAACGCCATATTTGCGCGCTAAACGCATACTTTTCTGCATGGCTGACGAAAAAATCATCTTTTCCATGACGGGGGTTAACAAGATCTACCCTCCCGGAAAACAGGTTCTCAAGAACATCTACCTCTCCTTCTTTTACGGCGCCAAGATTGGCGTCCTGGGTCTGAATGGTTCCGGCAAGTCTTCTTTATTGCGAATCATAGCGGGCATCGACAAGGAATTCCAGGGCGAAGTGGTATCCGATCTGACCTATACTGTAGGGATGCTCGAACAGGAGCCCCAATTGGACAAGACCAAGACCGTGAAAGAAATCGTAGAAGAAGGCGTGAAGGAAACCGTCGATCTGCTGAAAGAATTTGAAGCCATCAATGAAAAGTTTGCCGATCCGGAGGTGATGGAAAACCCGGACAAGATGGAGAAACTCATTGCACGCCAGGGTGAAGTACAGGAGAAACTGGATGCCATCGGCGCCTGGGACCTGGATCACAAACTGGAACGTGCCATGGATGCACTCCGTTGTCCTCCACCGGATGCGAAGGTCGAATACCTCTCCGGTGGAGAGAAGCGTCGCATAGCGTTATGCCGTCTGTTGCTGAAAGAACCGGACGTATTGCTGCTCGACGAACCGACCAATCACCTCGACGCTGAATCCGTGCAGTGGCTTGAAGAACACCTGCGTCAATACAAGGGAACCATCATCGCCGTAACGCACGACCGCTACTTTTTGGACAACGTCGCCGGCTGGATCCTCGAACTTGACCGTGGGGAGGGAATTCCGTGGAAAGGCAATTACTCTTCATGGCTTGATCAAAAGCAAAAACGCCTGGCCCAGGAGGAGAAGACTGAATCAAAACGACAGAAAGCGCTCGAGCGCGAATTGGAATGGGTACGCATGAGCCCCAAAGGGCGGCATGCCAAGGGCAAAGCCCGTCTGAGTGCGTATGAAAAGCTCCTTGGCGAAGAAGCAAGGGAGCGTGAAGAAAAGCTGGAATTGTATATCCCACCGGGACCACGGCTTGGCAATAAAGTCATCGAAGCCAACGGGGTATCCAAGGCCTATGGAGACAAGCTGTTGTATGAAAACCTGACCTTCTCCCTGCCGCCGGCCGGCATTGTCGGAATCATTGGCCCCAACGGCGCAGGGAAGACTACGTTATTCAAGATGATTATCGGCAAGGAAAAACCCGATTCAGGCAGTTTCTCAGTCGGGGAAACCGTGAAGATAGCCTATGTCGACCAGGAGCACGACGACCTCAAGCCGGAGGATACCGTCTTCCAGGCCATCACCGGAGGCAATGATTTGATTATGCTGGGCGGCAAGGAAATGAATGGACGGGCCTATGT
The DNA here is from genome assembly GCA_041912235.1 of Cyclobacteriaceae bacterium. Lineage (GTDB taxonomy): Bacteria > Bacteroidota > Bacteroidia > Cytophagales > Cyclobacteriaceae > ELB16-189. The sequence continues at coordinate 1,152 of JAYRNL010000102.1, read as the reverse complement.
CGGCAAATTCAACTTCAACGGCACGGATCAGCAAAAGAAAGTGAAAGAACTTTCCGGAGGTATGCGTAACCGGGTGCATTTGGCGATCGCCCTGAAACAGGGCGGGAATCTTCTCCTGCTTGACGAACCGACTAACGATTTGGATGTAAACACCCTTCGCGCGCTGGAAGAAGCCCTGGAAAACTTTGGAGGCTGCGCCGTTATCATTTCACACGATCGCTGGTTCCTTGACCGGGTATGCACCCACATCCTTGCCTTTGAAGGCGATTCACAGGTATTCTGGTACGAAGGCACATTCAGCGAATACGAAGAGAACAAGAAGAAACGGCTGGGTGATGATCAACCGCATAGGATAAAGTACAAGAAGTTGGTGAAATAGCTTTTACGGGAAGCCGGGAGAGGATAGAAATCATCACCATGAAATCCTTATATACCATTGGCCTATTGGCCGCATCCAACACGTTCATGACCCTCGCCTGGTATGGTCATCTGCGGTTTAAGCAACTTTCCTGGGGCCAGAACCTTGGTCTTTGGAGCGTTATCTTCATCAGCTGGGGCATAGCCTTGTTTGAATATATGCTCCAGGTGCCCGCCAACCGGATCGGTTTCCGTGAGTTCGGCGGACCGTTCTCGCTTGTTGAATTAAAAGTGATTCAGGAAGTGATCACGCTGGTGGTTTTCGTGATCTTCTCGCTGATCTTCTTCAAGAACGAGACATTCCGGCTCAATCACCTGATTGGTTTTACCTTCCTGGTACTGGCTGTCTATTTTATCTTCAAGAGGTAGTCGCGCAAGGGGTCTCTATGGCAAGCAGCCTCAATAGGACGTAAGTCCACAGAAAGGCTTACGTCAGAAAAAACCGCTACCTTCCTTCTATCTGAAGGATCAAGCAGGCGATCATGAACATCTCAAAGCTTCTCCTGATTGGCTGTTTCCACCTTATTGGCATATCCCTCTACTCCCAACAGCTCATTGTGAGGGCTACACCGATGGAGACAGGAACTATCCAAGCTGGCCAACCGGTTGGGATCTGGAGTTACTTTGATTCGCCGGGAGCGCTTGGAGTCGCAATCAACTATGACACTCACAAAATACTCCACATAGCTGCCGATTCCTCCGAATTCGTAGTGAAAGAAAGAGGCGGATGGGTAC
>JAYRNL010000101.1:0-3954 GCA_041912235.1 Cyclobacteriaceae bacterium | reverse complement strand
GAGAACCCATCCCCTCCGGTATGCCGAAGAAGATGGGTCCACCTAACCTAAACCTAAAACTATGAAGAACGAATCAGGACAGACTTGCTGCCTGAACTCTTTGGATCCAGTACGGATCGCTAATGTTAAATATGGAAGTGCTCCTTGATGTTCTCCGTTACCACCTTACCGTCAAAGAGGTTGACAATGCGGTGTGCGTAATTGGCATCATAGGGTGAGTGAGTCACCATGACGATGGTCGTACCCTCCTCGTTTAGCTGAGAAAGAAGCTTCATCACTTCTTCGCCGTTGGCCGAATCGAGGTTACCCGTCGGTTCGTCAGCAAGGATCACTTTGGGCTTGGCTACAATTGCGCGGGAAATGGCCACACGCTGCTGCTGACCACCCGACAGCTGCTGCGGGAAGTGGTTTCTGCGGTGCATGATATTCATGCGCTCAAGTACCTCCTCCACGCGCTTCTTGCGTTCCTGAGAAGGCACCTTCATGTACAGAAGCGGAAGCTCCACGTTTTCGAAAACCGTTAACTCATCAATCAGGTTGAAGCTTTGGAACACAAAGCCGATTGAACCTTTGCGCAACTGAGCCCGCTGGCGTTCACTGTATTTGGCAACTTCATGTTCGCCAAAAAAGTATTCACCATTAGACGGGTTGTCGAGCAGGCCCAGGATGTTCAGCAAGGTGGACTTACCACAACCCGAAGGCCCCATGATGGCTACAAACTCACCGTCTTTGATCTCCAGGTTAATGGAGTTCAGCGCAGTGGTTTCCACTTCTTCCGTGGTGTAGACTTTTTCAAGATTTTTAAGTCGGATCATACTATTAGGTGTTAAAGGTTAGATGCGTGGATTGGGAAAATAGTTTTGATTAATACTTGCTTTATTTCATTTCGTTACAGTTCATTAGACGCTTTATCGCTCAAATAGTTGCACTACTTGAGTATTAAAACTTCATTCGTACCAAAGTTCTCGTAGGAAGAGGTGATCACGCGATCTCCCGGCTTCAAGCCCTCCAGCACTTCAAAATACTCACTTCCCATCTTCCTTCCCAATCGCACATTGCGCTTCACAGCCTTGTCGTCGCCCTCCAGGATGAAGACCCAGTTGCCCCCTGTATCCTTATAGAATCCACCCATCGGCAACAGCAATTCCTCCGACGGCTGACCCAGCTCAATGCGCATGCGCAACGACTGTCCGCGCCGCAATCCGGAAGGTGTTTCGCCCTGAAATTCCATATCCACTTCGAATCGGCCGCCCACGATGTTTGGATACACGTACGTGATAACGAGTGAGTAGGTCTTCCCTGCAAAATCCGTGGTCGCCGTAAGCCCGGTGGAGATACGTGGCAAATACAATTCATCAATGGGCACACGAACCTTGTAGCTGCCCATGATATCTACCTGGCCCATTCGCTGACCCGTGTTGATGGCCTGACCCACTTCCCAGTGTGTCTGCGTGGACAATTGACCGTCAATAGGAGCCTTGATATTCAGGTTCTCGAGGATGGTGCGTACTGAAACCAGGTTCTGCTTCATTCGATCCTCGGAAATATCGATGTCCTTCAGCTGCTGCAGGCGGTTGAGGGAATCCCTTTTATAGGCCTCGTAGGTGAATTTACGGCGATCAATGTTGTATTTGTAGTCAGCTTCCGTTCGCTCAAAATCCTGCTTGGCAATCAATTTCTTCTCAAACAGAACACGCTGACGGTCAAACTGCGGTTTCAGAATCGCTAACTGGTTATCGATCTGGGCAAGCGATTGGCGCTGGTCCAGATCGTTTCGCAAAATCCCTAACCGCGTATCGCGCGAGCGGTTGATGCTCTCGACAAGCTGGGCCTCCTGCTGAAGCACAGCGATCTCGCGATTAAGGTTTGAGATTTCCATGATCAGATCACCCTTTTTGACAATTGACCCGCTCTCCCTTACTACCCGCTTGACGTTACCGCCCTCCAGCGCATCGAGGTACACCGTCCGGCTGGGTTGCACCTCGCCGGTCTGCGGGATGTATTCCTTAAACTGACCCATCCGGATATCCGAGATGGTGATCTTATCCCGTTCCACAATAAGGGTCGAACGGCGGTCGGCAAATATCAGCTGGTAGCCCACAAAAACGACCAGGAGGGCTATTCCTGTATAGGTACCAATACGCTTCAGGGTCCACGTCTTCTTTTCAATCTTCTTGTCCATCCGGGTGCTTTTCCTCGTTTTTGGGTAAATCTTAACCTTGGGTCACCGGCCAATGCCAACTTCCATGCCAACGGGTAAATGGGCCGAAAGGTTATCCTTTTTGCGAAATCTACGTTCATAGCTGAACGCAGCTGTCCGGATACGGACGAGAAGTGGATACCTTTGAACAGCCTCCCAGCCGCAAAAGGCTTGGCGCGGCTTCAGACGCAATCGGTATCAACTTTGCCCCCCGGACGGCAGCCCGACCATGATTCAACCCTATGACGGAACCCAAGCGCGGCAAAATTCTTATCGTGGATGACAATGAGGATCTCCTCAAAGCAGCCAAAATGTACCTCAAGCGGCACTTCGCTCAGGTGGACATCGAAAAGAACCCTGAAGCGATACCCAACCTGCTCGCCAACGAGGATTATGATGTCATACTGCTTGACATGAACTTCACCAAAGACGTCAGCAGCGGCAGCGAAGGATACTATTGGCTTGAAAAGATTCTTCAACTTGATCCCTCCGCCGTAGTGGTACTGATTACAGCCTACGGGGATGTCCAAATGGCGGTGAAAGCAATCAAAGCCGGTGCGACCGACTTCGTACTGAAGCCCTGGGAAAACGAAAAACTCCTTGCTACACTTTATTCGTCCATGCGCCTTCGGGAAACACGAGATGAAGTGGAAACGCTGAAAGTCAAGAACCAGGAGATCAACCAGGCGATTAACAACAAATACATTGACATCATCGGCCAAAGCCCCGCGATGCAACGGATCTTCCAAACTATAGATCGGGTGGCGCATACCGATGCCAACGTGCTGATCCTGGGCGAGAATGGTACCGGCAAGGAACTCGTGGCACGTGCCATTCACCGTCATTCCAGGCGCGGCAGTGAAACGTTCGTCAGCGTGGACCTGGGCTCCATTACCGAAACGCTGTTTGAAAGCGAGCTCTTCGGCCACAAGAAAGGGTCGTTCACCGATGCCAAGGAAGACCGGCCCGGTCGATTTGAGCTCGCCAACCGGGGAACGCTCTTTCTGGACGAGATCGGCAATCTCTCCATGCCGTTACAGGCCAAATTATTGACCGTACTTCAGAACCGGAAGGTCAGTCGCGTGGGCTCCAACAAGGATACGCCCATCGACATCCGGCTGATCTGTGCCACCAATATGCCGTTGTACGACATGGTAAAGGAAAACCGGTTCCGCCAGGATTTACTCTACCGGATCAACACAATTGAAATTGAAATCCCCTCACTCCGCGACCGCATGGAAGACATACCCATGCTGTCGTCACACTTTCTGAAGCACTACGCCGACAAGTATGCCAAGAATGTGACCAAGATCAGCGAGGCAGCGATGAGCCGGATGAACAAGCATCCGTGGCCAGGCAATATCCGTGAGCTCCAGCACGCCATCGAACGAGCCGTGATACTTTCCAACAGTTCCGTGTTGCAGCCTGAGGACTTCACCTTCAGCACGAATGCGGGCAAAGACACGGAGCAACCCATAAACCTGGACCAATTCAACCTGGATGAAGTGGAGAAACTATTGATCCGGAAGGTGTTGAAGAAGTACAATGGGAACATTACCCAGGCGGCGGCGGAGTTGGGCCTCACCCGCTCTTCGCTCTACCGCCGTCTCGAAAAACACGGATTGTGAGCCGGCTCACCAGCCGGTAAACCAGTATCTTCGGCCATTAAGGATGCTTTGATGCGTTTCCTCCGTGACTTCCGGTTTCGCGTAGCCCTGCGCGTGGCACTGATCGGGGTTGTTATGACCCTGTTC
>JAYRNL010000100.1:0-13841 GCA_041912235.1 Cyclobacteriaceae bacterium | reverse complement strand
CAACCCGGGCACCTATTATAAGACACGCAGTTATACAGTGGGCCTCCCGGTGGGGCTGAAATTCGGCAGAACAGAAGGGAGGTTCATTTATGCCGGTTACGAAATTGAATTCCCTTTCCACTACAAGCAGAAGAAGTTTGTGAATGATGAGAAAGTGGACACGTATGAGGAGTGGTTTACACGTCGTACGCCCAGCTTCTATCACACCCTGTTTGTGGGAATTGGCCTGGTGGAGGGAACTCAGCTGAAATTCAAATACTACCTCACCAATTGGTTCAACAAAGGGTACACGGCCGCAGATGGCACTCAGCCCTACGCCAATTTCAACGCGAATGTCTTCTACCTGTCCCTCAGCTTCCAAATCCTGAGAGGCACTCACTTTTACTACAAAGACTGAAGGTCCGTGACCCGTGGCTAACTGCTGAGGAAAGTCCGTGGTCAACTGACGCATTGCAGCTATTTAGCCTTCCCGTCCGTAGTGTGAAGGCCCGCCACCAAGTGACCCGTATCCGTTCTCGGCCTCTTGTTGACAAAAATCAGAACACGCCACCACCCCCGTCATCGATGAACCTTATGATTTGAGGTAGGTTGCTACATGACGTCCAGCCAATCGCCCTTTGGACAGAGACGCGCCCAGTACCTCACCATCGGCCCAGCCTCTGCCGACCCGTCCGTTTCCGGGAAGGAAATCGACCGGTTCGAGACCTTTGATGCCATCTATCGGTCGCTCTGCGCGATCCTTTACAACTACGCCCCGCTGTCCGGGCACCCGGGCGGCTCCATCTCATCGGGTCGCTTTGTAAATGCCTTGCTTTACGACTCTCTGCTCCAGGATTTGTCCGACCCCAACCGCTGGGATTCGGATATCCTGTCCTACTCGGCGGGTCACAAGGCCCTGGGCTTGTACGCGACGCTCGCCTTGCGCAACGAAATTGCACGCATCGCCCGTCCGGACCTGCTGCCCCGCGATATCAGCATGCAATTGAGGCTTGAGGACTTGTTGGGCTTTCGCAGGAATCCCACCACCTCCACGCCGTTGTTTAAGAAATTTCAATCCAAAGCCCTCGATGGGCACCCAACTCCGGCAACTCCGTTTGTCCGGTTGTCAACCGGCGCCTCCGGTGTAGGCATGGGTTCGTCCATCGGACTGTCGTTCGCGTTGGCCGACTTCTATGGAAAGCAATCGCCGATGGTTCACATCGTCGAAGGGGAAGGTGGATTAACGCCAGGCCGGGTTATGGAGGCGATGGCGGCAGCGGGAACCGCATCACTGGCCAATACCGTATTGCACATCGACTGGAACCAGGCGTCCATTGACAGCAACCGCGTCTGTCGTGATACCGACAAGCCGGGAGACTACGTCCAATGGGATCCCTGTGAGCTGGCGTTCCTGCACGATTGGAATACCATCCTTGTAGAAGACGGTAAGGACTTCAGGCAGGTGCTCATGGCGCAGCGGAAGGCCCGCAGTTTCAACAACGATCAGCCTACCGCCATTATATACAAGACCATCAAAGGATGGAACTACGGCATTGAAGGAAGCAAGTCACACGGAGCGGGGCATGCCCTGTGCAGCGCCGGCTTCCATCATGCGCTCGAGCCAATCCTGTCGCTGGCCGGCAGAGAAATAAAGATTTGCACCGGCGAGCAGGAGTGTAAAGGTGGAACCAACGCGACGATCGTAGAACAATGCCTGTGGGATGCGCTGCTGGTGATCCGGGAGGTGCTCGAGAAGAACAGGGCGCTGACTGATTTTCTGGCGCAGAAAGTATTTGAATCGGGGCGCAAGTTGAACGTGCTTAACCGGCAACCCAGGGAGGGCGCACCGATACTGGAGGCCGCCTATGCCCGAGCCAAAGGGGCTTCGACAACGGTACCCCACGAACTCCAACTCAAACCGGGAGCATCCGTAACGCTTCGGGGAGAGCTGGGAAATGTCCTGGCCTATTACAATAAAGTCAGCCAGGGAGCCTTCATGACTGCCGCAGCGGACTTGCTGGGCTCTACCAGCGTCAACACCATCGGAAAAGATTTCGGAGCCGGCTATTTCAATGCCTCCACCAACATGGCCTCGCGGACGCTGTCCATCGGCGGAATTTGTGAAGACGCGATGGCGGGAATCATGTCTGGCATTTCCACCCCGGGGCACCACATTGGTGTGTGCTCTTCGTACGGGGCCTTCATCGTTGCCCTGGGTCATATTGCGGCGCGACTTCATGCCATCGGCAACCAGGCGCGCCAGCAGATTGTCCCAGGTCCGTACAACCCGTTCATTATCATTTCTGCACACGCGGGAATCAAAACGGGAGAAGATGGACCGACTCACGCGGACCCGCAACCGTTACAGCTGATCCAGGAGAATTTCCCCAAAGGAACCTGTATTACCCTTACGCCCTGGGATCCCCAGGAGATGTGGACACTGGTTACCGCAGCGTTGGAGAAACGTCCCGCGGTGATCAGCCCGTTTGTTACGAGGCCGTCGGAAAAAGTTATTGACCGAAACACGCTGGGACTTGCTCCAGCGACAGATGCGGCCAATGGTGTATACCCTCTTCTTAAGTCAAACAAAGACCACCCGGATGGTGTGGTGGTGTTGCAGGGAAGCGAAGTGGCCTATGCCTTTGTTGAAAAAGCGCTGCCGCTGTTGCGAAAGGAGGAAATTCACCTCGACGTGTATTATGTCGCGAGCGCCGAACTTTTCGACCTGCATCCGGAAGGCAAACAGAATTCGATCTTTCCGGAATCGGCTGCCGTACAAGCGATGGGCATTACGGGCTTCACCCTCCCGACACTTTATCGCTGGGTGACATCTTCTTATGGGAGAGAACACAGCCTCTATCCGTTTCGCAAAGGGCACTTCCTCGGCAGCGGAAAGGCCGATGCGGTTGTCGCTGAAGCAGGCCTTGACGGGGAGAGTCAGTACCGGGCCATCCGCGACTATGTGATCGGGTTGAAAGAAGCGCGGTTGAGAAATGGCGAATTGATGACACATTTCCATTGAACCATGCTGAAGATTGCCAACCGAATTAACGCCCTGGGCACGGAGACAGCTTTTGCTGTTTCTGAAGAAGCCGCCGAGTTTGCGGCGAAGGGTATAAAGATTTATCCCTTTCATCTCGGTGACCTGAATTTCAAGACGCCGGTGAAGATTGTGGAGGCAACGTTGAAAGCGATTGCCGAAGGTAAAACAGGATACTGCCCCACGCGGGGCATCACCCCGTTGCGCGAAGCCCTGGCAGCCGACGTAAACGCCGCCCGTGGCACGCACTACAAAGTTGACAACGTCGCCGTCCAGCCGGGGGGCAAACCCACGATCGGCAAATTCGTGCTCGCCCTGATGAATCCTGGAGATGAAGTTCTTTATCCGAATCCTGGTTATCCCATCTACGAGTCGCAGATCAGTTTCAATGGCGGCGTTCCGATACCGTACACTTTTGTAGAGGATCGCGAACGCTTTCGGCTTGATATCGACGACCTGAGACGAAAGATCACCCGTCGAACGCGCATGCTGGTGATCAACAGCCCGCAGAACCCCACGGCCGCGGAATACGGAATCAAGGAACTGGAACAGCTTGCCGAGATCGCGCTTTCGAATGACCTGATCGTCCTCAGCGATGAAGCCTACTTTGATATTCGCTATGAAGGGAAGAGTCACTCGATCGCCAGCCTGCCCGGGATGGAAGAGCGCACGGTAATTCTCTACACGTTCTCCAAGAAATTCGCGATGTCGGGGTGGAGGCTTGGCGCGACGATCGGCCCCTCCGAGGTGATCAACGTGGTGGCCAAGCTCAATGTGAACGATGAGTCGTGCTCCAACCATTTCATTCAGTATGGCGCTGTGGCCGGGCTCCAAAGTATCCAGCCCGAGGTTAAAAAGCAGTTGGATGTTCTTAAGGAACGTCGCGACGTCACGCACCAAATCCTGTCTTCCATACCGGGGATAAAGTGCCTGTTGCCACAGACCACCTTCTACCTCTTCCCCAACGTAACCGGGTTAATGGAGCGGAAAGGGTATTCCGACTACGAGTCGTTCCGCAAAGATCTGCTTCAGCAGACCGGCGTCTCCTTTACGACGCGGCTTCATTTTGGGAAAGCGTTTGAAGGCGAGCGGCAGCGGTACGTGCGCTTCGCCTACAGCGGAATCGATGTGTCGGCAATCCGTGAGGGGCTGCAGAAAATGAAGGACTACCTCTCTTGAAGAGTGGGTGGAAGTTGCGAACTTGATATCCTTAATCGAATAGTTATGAAAAAGCTGATAATTATGGTTCTGGCCATCACGGCGCTGGCGTTTACACTTACAGCGACCTTCATGGAGTCATTGAAGATCACCCGCGAGGAGGCCGAAGACGGGATTTGGAACAGCTTCTCCTATGGCGCTTATGGCGGACCTATGTCGCAGGCCTGGCACAACTTTGCGGTGCCGGTGCGTGTATCCATGGTGAAGGAGATTGGATCCTTTGCGAAGGCCTACTCCAAAACAGAGGGTTTCAAAAAACACTATGCCGAATACCGCGAAAATCAGAAGCCTTCCCCGCCTGACCCGTTCAAAGGAGTTGATGTGTTGCGCAAGGAGCAGCAGGATGCACTGACCAAATCAATCAGGGAGAGCAGGGAAACGGCCAAGACACAAACCGGCGATATAAAGAAGGCCGTCGAAGAAGCCATCCGGCAGATGGAAGCCCAGCTGAAGGAAGTGAACAACCCCAACAACCCGATGTACAGCAAGGAAGTCAATGACATGATGAAGCAAGGATGGGATCAGCAGAACCAGGAATACCAGACCGGGCTGAAGGCGTGGGAGGAACAATATCCGGTTTCGCCAAACCTGTTGATCAAGAAGCGTCTAACCTATTTCCTTGAGCTTTCTGCTTCCGTTGATTTCAGCGCCAAGGTGGCCAAGGGCGCCAACGGAAAAATGATATTCATGAACCCCGACTACGAGGAAAAGTCATCCGACTGGAAACTCCTGTACCGCTGCGGCAAAGAAAGTGTGGATGCGGCGAGGGGTGTGGCGATGGAGTGGATGGGTGAGTTGAAGTAGGGGTGGTTGACATTAAGAGGAGAATTTGGCGTTCAGAAAGATGCGTTGACTTGCACGGTAGTGGAATAGTAAGCGCATCAATTTGCCGTACAGGCAATATGATGAGCGCGGAGTGACTTGACCTGATTTGTGGCCGCTGGTTATCAGGACAATTAACTCACCCCCGGTCCTTCTCCGTAAATGGAGAAGAGGGGCTTTCCCCTGTCCCCATAGGGGGTGAGGGCGGGGGTGAGGTAAACATCCCAATCATCATGATCAGCGCCGTAAGCACAATCACCTGGGTGAGTAAGGATTTGTTGACAAGCGGGATAGCTTGCGCGGAAGGGATGGAAAGGAAAAGGAGAATGGAAATAAGGCCTCTTGGCGCAATGAAAAGCAGGGGGGCCATCGGCAATCGCGAATTCCAGAGCTGCAGCGCGCGCAAAAGGTAAATGATCCCGACCAATCCGGCCGACCATATCATGGTGTCGGGATTGATCACATCGACGGTCTCCAGGGTATAGCCGAAAAGCAGGAAGAAGATCGAGCGGACAAGGAAGGCGCCTTCGGTGGTGATCTCGCGAAGCCGGGGAATCTGGGCGCTCAGGTCGGTCCACCGCAGCCGATGCACGGCGGGGAAGCGGCTCAACCCTTCCAGGTTGCCCAGGGCCAGGCCGAAGAGAAGAATGAACAACAAGCTGGGCAAGTGGTAGATCTTGGACAACTCGTATACAAGAATCATCAGCAGGATAATGGGAACGAACTTGACATGATGATTGATCCGGTGAAGAAGGAAAGCCAGGAGCAGCGTAGCCGCGAACGAGATCACCGCCATGAGCAGCAATTGGCCGCCGAACTGAACGAATGCCATCGTGTTGATCACTTCATTCATGATCACGAAGTTGAACATCAGCACGCCGACAATGTCGGACAGGCTGCTTTCATAGATGACAAATTCCTTGTCGTGCCCTCCGAGGGCCTGCGCGGTGGGAATCGCTATGGCGCTGCTGATGATGCAAAGCGGGATGGCGTTCGCGATGCTAAGTTTCAAAGAGTAGTTGCCACTGAGATGGACAATCACTCCGGCGAGGAAAGCCATGCCCAGGGCTGAAAGTGCGGCGCCGACAAAGGCTATTCGTATGGTAGACAATTTGGATGGCTCAACTTTCAACTCAAGAGAGCCTTCAAAGACAATGAGGATCAGCCCTATCGTGCCCAATACCGGCAGCACGGGCGTCAGATCCGGAAGCGCCATGTCAAAAGCTAGAGATGCCTCGCGAAGGCCCCATCCCATCAGGAGAAGCAGAATCACGGAAGGAACCCGCGTGCGGGAGGCGGTAACATCGAAGAAATAGGCCAGCAGCAGGAGCAGGCACAGGCTGATAATAATGGCGGCCGTCATGGAGTGTAGCGGGAGATCGTAAAGTGTTGGTTACTGGCGACGGCGGCCAGCCGCTTTGCTTTCATTGGCTTCCACCCGGAATTCCACCATCCGTCGGACAAGAGCCGTTGGAAGTTCTTTGTCTAAGGGAAATTGAACGCTGCCCTTGCCGGTCTTGTAAGACGAGAGTTCCTTCTTGAAAACCTCCAAGGCAGCCTTGCCGGGATAAAATCCGATGTGCTGATCGTATCCTGCGAAGTAAACCAGCATGCCGTGATACTTGTAGCCGGCGATGCCATAGCTGATCACTTCATCCGCTTGGGCCGCCGTCTTGCGGATGATACTCCGCAATTGCCTCATGAGCTTGCGCTGGCGTGGAGGAAAATCAGCAATGTATTCGGCGACGTTGACTGCTTTGACACGTTTCATGTAGTCAATATCGGATTTTGTGGAGCGAATTCCCAGTTATAACCAACCCTGTTTTCGATACCAATCAGCCGTTTCTTTCAGCCCTGCCTCCAAAAGATAGGCAGGTTCCCTGCCGAGTTCGGTCCACAACGGACGGCTGTCACAAAGCCAGTTGGCGGCGCTCACCTCGTCCAGTTTCTCACGGCTGAGAAACGGGTGCTTACCCAGTAACCCGTGCGCAGCGTCGGAAAGAGAGATCAATGGACGCAATACGGTGAGGGGAATGCGCAAGGACAAGGGCCGTTTATGGAGAATGGCTCGAATGTAGCGACCCAGGTCTGTCTCAGGATATGACTGCCCATCGGAGGCGATGTAACACTTCGATGGGTGAGCATGTTCGAGCAGGGAAACAGATGCCGACGCGAGGTCTTTTACATAGATCATGGAAAGCATTTGCTGATGCCTCCCGATGTGCGGTTCAAGGCCTCGTTGGATCCATCGGAAGTATGCGAGGAAATCCTTGTCACGAGGGCCGTATACGGCAGTGGGCCGCACGATGACATAAGGAAACCGTGCCTTCTCCTCGAGATAGCGTTCCGCTTTTAGTTTGCTCTTCGCATACCGGGTGATCGGCTGTTCCTTCATGTCCACCCTGAGTGGCTGGAAAGTATCAGCGCCGGGGCCCTGCACGGCCAGGGTACTCATGTAGAGCACCTTTCTGACAACAAAGCCCGGTTCATTCAGCGCATCAACGAGGTTTCGGGTGTATTCAAAGTTGACTTTCTCAAAATCGCCGGACCCTTTGGTTCCGGTTGTCCCGGCGCAATGCACAACGTAATCAACGTTGGCTCCCGCAAGTTGAGCCTTCAGGCGGTCCGGGGATTCATAGTCAAGGGAAATGAATTGAATCCGTGCGTCCGTGAGAAATTCCCTGGAACTGTTGGGGCGCACGGCGGCGATCACTTCGTAGCCATGGCCAAGCGCTTCATCAACCAGGAAACTTCCGATGAAGCCGCTGGCTCCGGTAACCAGGACGCGCTTGTTCATGCAAGGTGTTTGATGTAGCACCTCCGCCGTTTGTGGTTAACGGCCTCATAGTATTCCCACATGGTGAGAATTCGGTCATTGACTTCCAGTTGTGGATTGGATTCCACTTCGCGGATACCATGCTTGATATAAGCCCGGTTGGTTTCCCGAATGAGCAAGGCGTTGACACCCTTTCCCTGCAGATCCGGACGTACGGCTACGAGGTAGAGGTCGCCGAGGTTGTTCTTGCGAATAGCCTGGAGGAGGTGGATGAATCCAAACGGAAACAATCGGCCCCCTGCCTTTTGCAGGGCTTTGGAAAGCGACGGCATGGTAATGCCGAAGGCTGCCAGTTTACCCTCCTTGTCCAGCACGATGGTGATGAAATCGGGCCGGACAAAAGAAAAGTACTGGTCAACGTAATACTTGATTTGCTTTTCCGTGAGCGGCACTACGCCATAGAGGTTACCGTATGCCACGTTGATGAGCTCAAAGATTTGTGTGGCATAGGGAAGAATATCCTTAGCCTTTCGTGCACGCATCATGGTGAGCGAATAGCGGCGCATTACGGTGTCGGCGACACGGTCGAGCATCTCGGGGATCGTCTGAGGTACCTTGATCCGGAATTCCAACCAGTCGGCGTCCTTTTGATAACCAAGCCGCTCGACATGCGTGGGATAATAGGGGTAGTTGTAGATCGTGGCGAGGGTGCCGACTTTGTCGAAACCCTCCACCAGCATGCCTTCGTGATCCAGGTCGGTGAATCCCAGCGGACCGTGTACCGCGGTCATCCCAAGATCGCGTGCCCAACGCTCTACCTGACTCATCAGGGCTTTCACCACTTCTGCGTCGTCGACGAAGTCAAGCCAGCCAAACCTCAGGTAGTTGTTCTTCCATTTTTCGATGTACGCCTTGTTGAGGATGGCGGCGACGCGACCGACTACTTGGTCTCCGCGGTACGCCAGCCACATCCGTGCGTCACAATATTCAAAGGCGGGATTCTTGTCTTTGCGGAGCGTAGCTTCCTCATCAAATTTTAGGGGAGGAACAAAATAGGGGTGGTCCTTGTAGAGGCGGTAAGGGAAATCTATGAATTCACGGAAATCCCTGCGGCCCACAACCTCCTGGATGCGGATATTCATCGGAGGAAAGTTAGATGATCTCCAGCGCTTTGGCTACCGAAAAGATTTTTTCAATGGCAAAGTCAATCTGTTCCCGGGTGTGGGTGGCCATCAGGTTAAACCGGATCAGCGAAGACTCCTGGGCGACGGCGGGCGAGGTCACGGGATTCACAAAAACGCCTTCCTCCATCAGGCGCATCGCCATCTGAAACGTCTTGGTATTGTCGCGGATGTAGATGGGAATGATGGGTGTGCACGCATTGCCGATATCGAAACCAAGCTGGGGAAAGGCCCGGATGGCGTATCGCGTATTCTCCCAAAGTTGTTCGGTACGCTCCGGTTCGCGCTTCAGAATTTGAAGTGCGGCCATAGCACTTGCCGTAGCGGCAGGGGAGATGCTGGCGCTGAACATCAGCGAGCGGGCATGGTGCTTCAGGTAGTTGATGGTCGGACCATCGGCGGCGATGAATCCGCCAATTGATGCGAGCGATTTGCTGAAGGTGCCCATGATGAGCGCTGTCCGGTCGGTCAGATCAAAATGAGAGGCCGTGCCCCGGCCTCCATGACCGATCACCCCGAGGGAGTGTGCGTCGTCAACCATGACGATGGCTTCATACTTCTCCGCCAGCCGGATGATTTCTGGAAGATTGGCGATGTCGCCGTCCATGCTGAAGATGCCGTCAACGACGATGAGCTTGATACGGTCATGCGCGCAATTCTTCAGCGTACTCTCGAGCGACAGCATGTCGTTGTGCCGGAACTTCAGCGTCTTGGCGAAGCTGAGGCGGCTTCCTTCAAGGATGGAGGCGTGGTCGAGTTCGTCGAGCAGGAGGTAGTCGTTGCGACCCAGCACAGCCGGGATTACACCGATGTTTACCTGAAAGCCCGTGCTGAAGACCAGCGCCGCTTCCTTGCCGACGAATTCAGCAAGCTGCTGTTCCAATTCAAGGTGAATGTCAAGGGTGCCGTTGAGAAAGCGGGAGCCGGCGCAGCCCGTGCCATACTTGGCGATGGCCTCCTGCGCGGCACGCTTGATTTCCGGGTGATTGGTCAGGCCCAGGTAACTGTTTGACCCGAACATCAGGACACGCCTGCCTTCGATTGACACCTCAGTGTCCTGATCTGATTCGATTACGCGGAAGTAAGGATAAAGGCCCAGTTCTTTCAGGCGGTCGGGGATTTCAAAGCCCAGCATTTTCCCGGCAAACCGGTGTGAAGCTTTGTTGCCTTCCAGCAAGGGAAGGGAAGATGGCTGCATACGGCACGTTCGTTTACGCGCGCAAGGTAGGTAATTAAGGGATAGAATTGTCTTTTAATCGTAAAATTGTCCCCCAGGCCTTCGTGCCTGTATTTTTCCGTTCAGCCGGCAGGACTTGCGCCGGACAGGAATCGATTTCGGGAACTCAGGCAATTCCCTATCTTTTCCTTGAATCATCAAAACCCATCGTTATGCGATTTACCTTACTCTTTCTTGTTGTCGTAACCTGCGGCGCCCAGGTCTTTGGCCAGGGCCAGGCCGGCACCGTCGATTCAAAGTATTTCTCTTCCATGAAATGGCGGAACATCGGGCCTCAGCGCGGTGGCCGTTCTCTGGGCGCTTCCGGAAGTCCGGGGCGACCTAACGAATATTATTTCGGAGCCACGGGTGGCGGATTGTGGAAGACCACAGACGGCGGACAGGAGTGGGCTCCTGTTACCGATGGGCAGATTTCGAGTTCATCGATTGGCGCGGTAGCGGTGGCGGAGACCAACCCCGATGTAGTATACATTGGTGGCGGTGAAACGCAGCTGCGCGGCAGCATCACGCAAGGCGATGGCGTATACAAGACCATCGATGGCGGAAAGACCTGGCGGCACCTGGGGTTGAAAGAGACCCAGGCAATCTCCCGTATTCGCGTGCATCCTACCAATCCCGATATCGTGTATGTTGCCGCGCTTGGACATCCGTATGGCGATAACGAGGAGCGGGGCGTATTCCGCTCCACGGACGGAGGCAACACCTGGAAGAAGGTGCTCTATGTAAGCCCGAAGGCGGGTGTAGCGGATCTTATCATAGACCGGACCAACCCAAAAATCATTTACGCCACATCGTGGCAGGTGTACCGCCGCACCTGGAAGATGTGGGGCGGCGGACCGGACTGCAAGCTCTGGAAATCAGAGAATGGCGGAGATACCTGGATTGACCTTTCAGCCAATCCGGGCATGCCGGCGCCACCGCTCGGCAAGATTGGCATCACCGTTTCACCGGCCGATAACAAACGGCTTTGGGCCATCGTCGAAGCCAACGACGGCGGCGTGTATCGCTCCGACGATGCGGGAGCCACCTGGAAGAAAACCAACGACGAACGCAAACTACGCCAGCGCGCATTCTATTATTCACGGATCTACGCTGATCCATTCGACCGGGAGACGGTATATGGCCTCAACGTGGAGTTCTTCAAGAGTACCGATGGCGGTGTCACTTTCAATTCCATTCAAACCAAGCACGGAGACCACCACGACCTGTGGATCGACCCTAACAATCCCCAACGCATGATCCTTTCGGATGACGGCGGCGGTGTGGTCTCCGTGAACGGCGGCAAGACATGGACGGACCAGGACTACTGCACCACGCAACTGTATCACGTCACCACCACCAATCACGTGCCCTACCATGTGGCGGGAGCACAACAGGATAACTCGACCATCGCCGTTCCCAGTGATGGCTGGGGCCATATGAACGAACTGGGCGAGTGGGGTTACGATGTGGGGGGCGGGGAGTCCGGTTACATTACCTCTCACCCTGACAACCCGGACATTTTTTATGCGGGCAGCCAGGGCGCTTTGCTTACACGCCTTGATCGGACAACCGGCCAGATACGCGACATTCAGGTCTATCCCCGATTCTTTTCCGGTGAACCTGCCAGTGCCCTGCCGGAACGCTGGCAGTGGACCTATCCGATTGTGTTCTCACCCATCGACTCGAAGATTCTTTATACGTGCTCTCAGCACGTCTGGAAAACGACAGACGACGGGCAGAGTTGGACGTCGATCAGCCCGGACCTGACCTACGCTGATCCGGAGACGTTGGGACCGACAGGCGGAGAGATCACCAAGGACATGAACGGTCCGGAGATTTACGCCACCGTGTTCGCCCTGGCGCCTTCCTTTCATGACGTGAATACGATCTGGGCCGGTTCCGACGACGGAAAAATTCACATCACCCGCGACGGCGGAAAGAACTGGACGAACATTACGCCCAAGGATTTGCCGAAGAATTCCGTCGTGGCCATCATCGATGAATCGCGTCACAACGCGGGAACAGCATACGTTGCGGCGTTTCGCTACCAGGTAGATGACCGTCAGCCGTACGTCTTCCGCACACGCGACTATGGAAAAACGTGGACGAAGATTATCACAGGTATCAAGGACGGACACTTCTCCCGAAGCATCAGGGAGGACCATGTCCGGCCCGGGTTGTTATTCCTGGGAACAGAGCACGGCGCCTACGTATCGTTTAATGCCGGTGACAACTGGCAGCCGCTGCAACTCAATCTGCCGGACACGCCAATCCGCGACTTAGTTGTTAAGAACGACGATGTTGTGCTCGGTACGCACGGCCGGGGATTTTGGATTCTGGACGACATCGGTCCGCTGCGCCAGCTCACCCCCGAGGTGATGAAGCAACCGGTTACGTTGTTCCAGCCAAGCGACGCGATCCGGGGCGTGTACAACGCCGTGTTCCAGTACTACCTCGATAAACAAGTAGACTCGATTCGCATCGATATCCTGGATGCGGAAGGCAAGCTGGTAAAATCATTCAAGGGCGATAAACCCGAGTACAAGGGCGACCCGAACGTGCCCCGGTGGGAGCGGGCGCCCAATCCGCCAACCACCAAGGCCGGCTTGAATCAGTTTACCTGGGACTTGCGATATCCGGGTGCCACCGTTTTTGAGGGAATGATTCTTTGGGGTGCCAATCCACGCAATGGCCCGAAGGCGCCCATCGGGAAGTACCAGGTTCGTTTGACTTCAGGTTCGTATTCAAAGACATTCAATTTCAACATCAAAATGAATCCCAACCTGAAGGGAGTCACCGAGGCAGATCTCAAGGAGACGTTCGATGTGGCCATGAAGATTCGTGATCGCGAGAGTGCGGCCAACCAGGCGGTGATTCGCATCCGCGAAATCAGGAAGCAGATGGAAGCCGGTTTGAAAGAGACTTCGGATCCGCAGATCACGGCCTATGCCAAGGACCTCCTGTCAAAACTGGCCGTCATCGAAGAGGACTTGTACCAGGTAAGGAACCGGTCCAGTCAGGACCCGTTGAACTTCCCTATCAAGTTGGGGAACAGGATAGCCGCCGTTCGCAGAAGCCTGGAGACCGGCGATGCCAAACCCACGGCCGGGGTTTACAAGGTGTTCGCCGAACTGAGTAAAGAATTGGATGACCAGTTGCTCAAGCTGGACAATACGTTGAAGGCAGGCATAGATGGCCTGAACCCGATGTTGATGAACAAACAAATGAAGGGAATTGTGGATTTGAAGAAGTAAAAAACCGGAATTTTCTTCCTTAACCCCGATCAGCCCTCCATACGGTGGGCTGATCTGTTTTTGTAGTACTTTAGTATTCGTCGTTTCTGCGTACCCAACGGCGATCGACCAGAAGCGCCAACCGGCAGGACAGTACCTACCATAACTTCCTATCTATGAATCGATACTTAATTGCCCTTGTGTTTATGCTGCTCAGCGGGGTCGCGAATGCGCAAAAATCCTACTACGGCATCAAGGCAGGCCTTAACATCGCCAGCCTTAAACTATCCTTCTCGGGGATGTCAGGCTCCACCAATGACCTGTACTCATTCCATGGAGGCGTGTATGCTGTATTCATGACTTCCGAAAAATT
>JAYRNL010000099.1:0-4740 GCA_041912235.1 Cyclobacteriaceae bacterium | reverse complement strand
GTCGCGAGTTCGAGCCTCGTTTCCCGCTCACCCTTCGGCTTCGCTCAGGGTGACGGGCCACTGTCATGCTGAGCGAAGTCGAAGCATGCCGTTGTAGCTCAGTGGTAGAGCACTTCCTTGGTAAGGAAGAGGTCGACAGTTCAATCCTGTTCAACGGCTCTAAAGTATAGATAGATGTTCCTGGCAAACGGCCGGGAACCCATAGTTGAAAGAATGATAGGAATCCGGCAGTGCCGATGGGTAGCGACCATCACGAAGGCACTGGTGAGTTCTTGACCGGTGACTGAGGTTTGTCAACGTGGTGTTCAAACACTAACGTGAACAAGCGGCTAGATCACCAAAGACGAATAACCCTTATTCGACAGGCTTAACATGTTTAGGGTGTAAGCTTCTCAGGCGGAGAAGCAGGAATTGGATTTACTTAACTTCAATTAATACACTTTAAACACTTAACTGGGATTTTCAAGTATGGCAAAGGAAACATTCGATCGTTCGAAACCGCACGTGAACGTAGGCACGATTGGTCACGTTGACCACGGCAAGACTACCCTCACGGCCGCAATCACCAAGGTGCTTGCAAAGAAAGGATTGGCAGCAGAAAGAGATTTCTCGTCAATCGACAACGCTCCGGAAGAAAAGGAGCGGGGTATCACCATCAACACCTCTCACGTAGAGTATCAGACCGAAAAGCGCCACTATGCACACGTGGACTGCCCTGGTCACGCTGACTATGTGAAGAACATGGTTACGGGTGCTGCCCAGATGGACGGCGCAATCCTCGTGGTTGCCGCCACCGATGGTCCCATGCCCCAAACCCGCGAGCACATCCTCCTGGCCCGCCAGGTAGGCGTTCCTGCTCTCGTGGTCTTCATGAACAAGGTCGACTTGGTTGACGACCCGGAACTCATCGAACTCGTTGAAATCGAAGTGCGTGAGCTGCTCACTGCCTACAAATTCCCCGGCGACAAAATTCCGGTGATCAAAGGTTCTGCTCTCGGCGCCCTCAACGGCGAAGCCAAGTGGGTAGAGAAAGTGGAAGAGCTCATGAAGGCGGTGGATGAGTACATCCCCCTCCCGGTTCGCGCCGTTGACAAAGACTTCCTCATGCCGGTGGAAGACGTATTCTCCATCACGGGCCGTGGTACAGTGGCTACCGGACGTATTGAGCGTGGTGTGATCAAGACCGGCGACCCTGTCCAGATCCTGGGTATGGGCGCCGAGAACCTGACGTCCACAATCACCGGCGTGGAAATGTTCCGCAAGATCCTCGATCGCGGTGAGGCCGGCGACAACGTAGGTCTCCTGCTCCGCGGTATTGAAAAGACCGATATCTGCCGCGGTATGGTTATTTGCAAGCCGGGCACCGTTACCCCCCACGCCAAGTTTAAGGCCGAGGTTTATGTGCTCAGCAAGGAGGAAGGTGGCCGTCATACCCCGTTCTTCAACAAGTACCGCCCTCAGTTCTACTTCCGCACCACGGACGTAACCGGCGAAATCAAACTCCCTACCGGGGTTGAAATGGTGATGCCTGGCGACAACGTCTCTATCGAAGTTGAGCTGATCAGCAAGATTGCTATGGAAAAGGGTCTCCGTTTCGCTATCCGTGAAGGTGGCCGTACGGTGGGCTCTGGTCAGGTGACCGAAATCCTTGACTAAAGGACCTTCGGATTTAGGTGGCTAAACCCGCCTAAATATCTGATAACCAACACTGAGCGTTTCCGGGAAAAATCCTGGAAACGCTTTTTGTTTTGAGGCCTTTTGTTCAACCTTTGCAGTCCTTTTGAAATTAGGGTCGGGTGGAATTAAGAGGGGCGTCTGCGAAGGCGCGGAAGTAGCCAAACGGGTGTAGCTCAATTGGTAGAGTAGCGGTCTCCAAAACCGTTGGCTGGGAGTTCGAGTCTCTCCACCCGTGCTAAAAATAGAATCGTCAAAAGCCCCGAAATGGGGAGTATTGATGGAAAAGGTAAAAAACTACATACTTGAATCGATCGACGAGGTGCGAAACAAGGTCACCTGGCCCAAGTTCAATGAACTTCAGGCCAGCGCTATTCTGGTCTTGGTTGCCTCGCTGATTTTTGCTCTGGTGATCGGTTTCATCGACCTGGGTTTTAACAACGCCCTCGGTTGGTTCTACCGCGAGTTTTAACGGGAAGCGGCGATGGGAGAGCTCAAGTGGTATGTATTGCGCGTGATCAGCGGCCAGGAGAAGAAGGTGAAAGCCTACCTGGAGACCGAGATCGAGCGCTCCAAACTGACGGAGTCAATACCCCAGGTGTTGATCCCTTCAGAGAAAGTATATGAAATGCGCAACGGCAAGAAGAAGATGCGCGAAAAGAACTTCTTCCCCGGTTATGTGCTGATTTCTGCCGACCTCGCTCACCCGGAGGCTCACCACACGGTGACCAATATCCCGGGTGTCTTGGGCTTCCTCGGTGGCACAGGCACAGGATCGGCCAAAGACCCGGTTCCTCTCCGCCAGAGCGAAGTCAATCGCATTCTTGGCAAGGTGGACGAGGTTGATGAAGCCGGCGAGAAACTGGAACGGCCCTTCATTAAGGGAGAGTCCGTGAAAGTTATGGATGGACCGTTCAGCGGGTTCACAGGCGCCGTGGAAGAGATTTTTGAGGACAAGAAGAAGCTGAACGTGATGGTGAAGATCTTCGGGCGCAACACGCCGGTAGAACTGAGCTACATGCAGGTAGAAAAGTTAGAGTAATAACCTATTTGACCGAAGTCGGAATATGGCAAAGGAAGTAACAGGATATTTGAAACTGCAGGTAAAGGGCGGCCAGGCCAACCCGGCACCCCCCATCGGTCCTGCGTTGGGCTCAAAAGGCCTCAACATCATGGACTTTTGCAAGCAGTTTAATGCACGCTCGCAAGACAAACCCGGACAGGTATTGCCGGTGTTGATCACGATCTACAATGACAAGTCGTTTGACTTCGTCATCAAAACGCCCCCGGCCGCCGTGTTGATCATGGAAGCCATCAAGATTCAAAAGGGTTCAAAGGAGCCGAACCGCACCAAGGTGGGTTCGATTACCTGGGCCCAGGTGAAGAAGATCGCTGAAACCAAAATGCCCGACCTGAACGCCTTTAAGGTGGAGTCGGCCATGAAAATGATTGCTGGAACGGCCCGTAGCATGGGTGTCACGGTAAGTGGCCCTGCTCCGTGGGACAAACAATAATTGACTATGGCACGGATTACAAAGAATCGCAAGGTCGTAATGGCCAAGTATAACGCCGAGAAGGAATACGCTCTCGAGGATGCTGCCAAGTTGCTCAAGGACATCACGTTCACCAAGTTCGACGCTTCAGTAGATCTCGACATCCGCCTGGGTGTGGATCCCAAGAAGTCGGATCAAATGGTTCGTGGCGTTGTGTCGCTGCCCCATGGATTGGGCAAGGTTGTTCGAGTCCTGGTGCTCTGCACCCCGGACAAAGTACAAGAAGCAAAAGACGCCGGTGCCGAGCACGTGGGTCTCGATGAATATGTAACCAAAATCGAAGGTGGATGGACGGACATCGATGTGATCATCTGTACGCCCACCGTGATGGCGAAAGTTGGTAAACTCGGTAAAGTGTTGGGCCCCCGGGGTCTGATGCCTAACCCGAAGTCCGGAACCGTTACCCTGGAAGTGGGGAAAGCTGTGAAAGAAGTGAAGGCGGGTAAGGTGGACTTCAAAATTGACAAACAAGGAATCATTCACGCTTCCATAGGTAAGGCTTCCTTCAGCGCGGAAAAAATCAAAGACAATGCCGCTGAACTTATTCACATGGTAGCGAAGCTCAAGCCGGCCTCTTCGAAAGGAACTTATTTCCAAAGCATCAGCCTTTCGACTACGATGAGCCCCGGCATAATGATTGACCGGAGTACGATTGGCGGACTCTAATTTTTAAAACGATGACCCGCGAAGAAAAAGGACAGATTATCGATGAGTTGGCGGAGAAATTCGCCAACCACAGTCACTTTTATATTACCGATGCTTCGGGTTTTACGGTAGGCCAGATCAATGCCTTCCGGAGGATCTGTTTCAACCAGGGCGTGGAATACAGGGTGTACAAGAACACCCTCATCCGCAAGGCACTGGAAAAGCAGCAAAGTAATTTCGAACCTGTGTTCAAGGTATTGCACGGGTTCTCGGGCGTGATCTTTTCGAAAGAAAGTGGCAACGCACCGGCAAAAGCGATTAAGGAATACCGCAAGAAAAACGAAGGGAAGCCAGCCTTCAAGGCAGCCTCCATTCAATCCGATTTGTTTTTTGGCGAAGAAAACCTCACCGTACTCAGTGAGCTCAAATCGAAGAATGAGCTCATCGGCGAGGTCATCGCTCTCCTCCAGTCCCCTGCGAAGAATGTCTTGTCTGCCCTGTTGAGCAGCAAGCAAACGGTGGCCGGTCTGGTGAAGACGCTGGAAACACGGGCTAAATAATTGTTGAACTGAACTCTTAAACACTTACAAAAATGGCTGACATCAAAGCAATTGGCGATCAACTGGTAGAACTCTCCGTTAAGGAAGTTTCTGAATTGGCTTCTTACCTCAAGGAAACCTACGGCATCGAGCCCGCAGCGGCTGCCGTGGCTGTAGCAGGTCCTGCCGGCGGCGGCGCCGGTGGTGGTGCAGCAGCTGCTGAGAAGACCAACTTCGACGTTGTGCTCAAGTCGGCTGGTGCAAACAAGCTCCAGATCGTGAAGCTCGTGAAAGAATTGACCGGCCTGGGCCTGAAAGAGGCTAAGGAC
>JAYRNL010000098.1:0-10070 GCA_041912235.1 Cyclobacteriaceae bacterium | reverse complement strand
GTTTCAGGATTGCAATTGATCATGATGGTCTCATAGCCGCACTCCTTGGCGGCAAGCACCCCGTGAACGCACGAGTAATCAAATTCAATTCCCTGACCGATGCGATTGGGTCCCGAACCCAGGATAATGACTTTCTTCCTCGTGGATACGGCCGATTCATTTTCGGTATCGAAAGTGGAATAGTAGTACGGGGTCTTCGCCTCAAATTCAGCAGCACATGTGTCAACCAGTTTATACACCCGGTTGATGCCCATCGAGCGGCGCTTCTTATGGACTTCACTTTCCAGGCAGCCTACGAGGTGGGCAATCTGGCGATCGGCGTAGCCCTTTTCCTTGGCTTTACGCATGAGTTCAACAGGAATCGTATCCAGGTTGAACTTTTCAATTTCCTTTTCCAACTCAACAAGCTCCCAGATTTGGTCGAGGAACCAGGGATCGATCCGGGTAAGCTTTTGAATGGTCTTCATGGAGATGCCCAGTTTCATGGCATCATATACATGGAACAGGCGGTTCCAGCTGGGGTGCTCAAGGCTGTGAAGCAAGTCGGCCTGCTTGGTCAACTCCTTGCCATCGGCCCCAAGACCATTGCGGCGAATCTCCAATGACTGACAAGCTTTTTGCAGAGCTTCCTGGAAGTTGCGGCCTATGCCCATTACTTCACCGACTGATTTCATCTGCAAGCCAATGCGGCGATCGGCACCGTGAAACTTGTCAAAATTCCAGCGGGGGATTTTGACGATAACGTAGTCCAGTGCGGGCTCGAAATAGGCTGTCGTCGTTCCGGTGATGGCGTTTTTCAGCTCATCGAGGTTGTACCCGATGGCAAGCTTGGCTGCGATCTTGGCTATGGGATAGCCCGTGGCTTTCGAAGCAAGCGCCGAAGATCTCGAAACGCGAGGGTTGATTTCAATGCCGATGATCTCATTGTCGTTGTCGGGGTTCACGGAGAACTGCACGTTGCAGCCACCCGCAAATTGTCCTATGCCATTCATCATCCGGATGGCCAGGTCACGCATGTGCTGATACACCGTATCCGGGAGCGTCATGGCGGGGGCAACCGTAATGGAGTCACCTGTGTGAATGCCCATGGGATCGAAGTTCTCGATCGAACAGATGATAATCACATTGCCTCTCCCGTCGCGAAGCAATTCCAATTCGTATTCCTTCCACCCCATGATGCTCTGTTCCACAAGCACCTCGTGAATGGGCGAGGCGTGCAGGCCGCGGTTGAGGGCCTCATCAAAGTCTTCCGGATGCTGAACAAACCCTCCGCCCGTTCCGCCCAGGGTAAACGAAGGGCGGATAACCAGCGGGAATCCGATTTCCTGGGCAATTTCCTTTCCTTGAAGGAAGGAGCTGGCCGTAGCACCCTTGCATACGCCGACGCCAAGCTCGTGCATCTTCAGCCTGAATTTCTCGCGGTCTTCCGTGGTCTCAATGGCTTTGATGTCTACGCCGATGATGCGCACGCCGTAATGTTGCCAGATGCCGGCCTTATCGCATTCAATGCACAAGTTGAGTGCAGTTTGACCGCCCATGGTGGGGAGAACGGCATCGATGTGGTGATTTTCAAGAATCTCGCGGATGTATTTCTTCTCCAGGGGCTTCAGGTAGACATGATCCGCGTTGATCTTGTCGGTCATGATCGTCGCCGGGTTGGAATTGATCAGGACCACTTCAATCCCTTCTTCGCGCAGGGAGCGGGCAGCCTGGGAGCCGGCATAATCAAATTCGCAAGCCTGGCCAATAATGATGGGGCCGCTGCCGATGATCAGCACGGAGCGGATACTTCTGTCGCGGGGCATTCGGGTAGTTGGGAAAGGTTAAGCCGGCGACAAAAATAGGCAGGAATTTCAGGACCGGGGGCCTACCGGTATCACTTTTAATTTGTGAGTAACAGGAGCTCGCCCGGAGGCGATTTAATCAGTGAATTTTGACCACTTTCTGGCTCAATACACGGTCGCCCGATGTGATTCGCAACACATAAAGTCCATCGGGTTGATCGTCGAGCGAAATCTCAAGGTAAGGACCGGCATTCTCCTCCCGGCGGAAGAGCAGGCGTCCCTGCAAGGACATCAACTCCACGGTTCGCGGACCCATATACTGGTCCCGCACGTCAACGTAGACCACTGACCTTGCAGGATTTGGATATACACGCATCAGCGCAGGGTATTCATGGTGCAGCCCGGTAATGATGTCGAGGGTCTGCTTCACTGTATCCCGGCAGCCATTGGCACTCGCCACAATCAACTTTACGTCGAAGGCTTCGGCCGTGGCATAGGTATTCGTCGGGTTTTGCAGTGTGCTGGTATTGCCGTTGCCAAAGTCCCAGTTCCAGGATACGGCGGAAGTACTCTGATCCGTAAACTGGATAGGCGTTTTGATTTTGAGTTCGGCAGGCGCCGTGAAGGCTGCAACGGGTATACTCACGGTTGAGACGGTGACAGGAGCTGATGTATTCTGGCAGGATGGAGAAAGGCTGGTCACCGTAACAGAATAATCTCCTGGTGTGCTCACCTTGATCGCCTGGCTGGTGGCGCCTGTATTCCATAAGTAGCTGTCAGCGGGTTCGGCCGATATGGTCACAAACTCGTTGGTGCAAATGACCGTTGAGCCCGATGTGGAGACTTTTGGATTTGCTTGTATCAGCGCCCGTGCCGGTGATCGCACACTTTCATATGATTCGTCGGCGTTCGACACATAATAGGTGGTGTCATTGAACAGGTTGGGTGTAAGAAATGAATTACCCGTGAAGAAGGGCTGCCCCCCCGTAAATTCCTTATACCATTTGAAGGATGATGCCCCTGTGGCAGTAAGTGTGGTATTACCGCCGTAACAAGCCTTAGCATCAGCTACCGTTGGTTTCGGTGCATTCAGCGTGTAATTGTAGACCGAGTCGGCATAACGAGATGATGTTTGAAGTTCCACCAGACTATTGGCTGCATGAAGGGCAAAGGCGATCTTGATCTCCTGGCCTGCCAGGATGGTAAACGGCCCGGCGCTTACCACGTGGCTGACGTCACCGCCAGCGACGCCGGCCTGTGTCTTCGTAGTTCCACTGGTCAATGTCGTCCATTTCTCGGCGTCCGTGAATCCATCATACAACCCAAATGGGTTCCCCGCCAACGCCTGATTGTTATCAATCGCATAGTAGGACGCTGCACCCGTCAGCAATTGAATGCCGGCATGCGGAAGCCCGGTTGCGCTAAAAGGAAAGACATAGCCCATCTGGTTCATTGGATCCCAGTCGGCGGCATCCGTGGCTCCATTTTCGGTGATGTCCCAATCAGCAAAGAGGCCAAAGTGCATGCCCGTAATGGTAGTAGCCGTCGGATTGGAGATGACGTACTCCAGGATCACAAATTTGTCGTAAGGGGATTCCTTCCAGGCCAGGCTCCGGTATTTGAGCTGAAATGCCTGGGAGGCAGCTGTAGAGCTATTGCTCACGGCGCCTGAAATTTCTGCGGATGAGCGCAACCCGGGATGTACTTCTGATATCCGTTGACCAACAGGAATGAAATCCTGATCGAACACAGTACCAGTGGCCCGCACATTATTGTATAACTGGGCGCCTGTACCGGTGCCCATGATAATTCCCATTTCATACAGAATTGAATTCGTGCCAAAAATGAACCCCGATCCTTTTGTGCGTGTCGAACTCTCGGAGTCCTCGTAACCGATCCGGCCTGTATTACTGACCGTGGTCGTTACGAGATTCTCGTCAACATCAATGAAGGTGGGGTTAAGCAGGAAGATGACTTCCTGTTGGTCGATGTAGGTTCCATCCTTGTAGGTCAGTGTCAGGGGCACTTCGAAATTGTCGGGGACAAAAGACGCGATCTGGATTTCAAAAGGAGCCAGTTTATTATTCACAGAGCCTCCGGCGGCGATTGCGCCGGGACGTATGGTTCCTTTGGTTACGGTGATAAACGAGGAGTTTTCACTGAGTGTGACTTCAAGGGCTGAAGAGGTTGCCGCGAGGATGTTGTTGAACGTCATGGTCAGAAATCCCTTTTCGCCTTGCTGGGCAGGCGCCCCATTGCCATTAAGTAATTTGGGATTGGATGCCCGTACTGATGGTGATGAAACGGTAAGCGCTGCTTTGACATCCAATACACCAAAACCCATCTTCCCGGCGAAGGCAGGATTATTGGTGTTAAGTTCATTGGCATTTGCGGTAACACGGATTTGTTCGGCCACCTGTTGAGGCGTGTAGGTGGGGAATTGAGCTCTGACCAGGGCGGCGGCACCCGCAACAATGGGTGAGCTGAATGATGTGCCTTGCGTCGAAAGGTAATTGTTGCCAAAGGCGGTCGTGTAAATGAACACCCCTGGAGCGGCGACGTCGACATAAGATCCGTAATTGCTAAACGCGGCCTTTTTGTTTTGCTGGTCCACCGCTGAGACAGACAACACATTATCGTAGGCGGCGGGATAAAAGGGGCCCTCGGTGCCATTGTTGCCAACGGCGGAAACCAGCAGCGCGCCCAGGTCGTTGGTGATGTAATTAATCATATCCTGGATAATCTGGCTCCGGTTTGATCCTCCCCACGAGGCATTTATCACGTCGGCCCCCCGAAGCGCAGCATAGAGTATTCCATCGTAACCGAGATAAATGCTTCCATTGTTCGACGGCTGATTGTCGGCCGAATGTTTGGTGAACATCAACTTGCTCTTGAAACCAACACCGGCAATGCCGATGCCGTTGTTGGCTGTTGCGCCAGCGCAGCCGGCCACATTTACACCATGACCGAGAATCCCACCCTGGGTCAACTGGGGGCTGTTATCGCCAATAAAATTAGGATCGTTGAGGTTAGCGAGATCATTGCCCACAAAGTCCCAACCCTGGTAATCATCAATGTATCCGTTGTTGTCATTGTCCAGGCCATCCACCGGATCAAGGGGATTGGTGTACAGGTTGTCTTTCAGGTCATCGTGGGTAAGATCGCCGCCCGAATCAACGATGGCTATGGTAATGGATGCATCTCCCTGATTGATATCCCAGCCTTCGGTAGCGCGGATGTTGGCGATGTAATATTGTGCCATGAGCTGCGGGTCGTCGGGCGTAAAGGTCATTCGGTTGACGTACTCGGGCTCGACGATTTCAAAATAGCCGGATGCGTAGAGAGCATTGATGAACGATTCGATCGAGGTGCCGGGCGTACAGGCTATGCGGTAATAAAGGCCCGTATCTACCGTGGATGTGGTGCGGCGGGGGCCATTGCGGCTTTTGGCCGCGCGAACGGCTTTTGCCGGCATCAGTTCACGGGCGCCTTTGAATCCCTGCACTGCCGCCAACCTGCCAGCGGGCGCACCGGTGGACGACTTGAGCTTTTCGCGATGATCCGGCTTGAGCTTCACCAGAACAAATCGCGAATCATAATCCGCAGCGGTGATGTGAGCGGGGAACCGGAAGCTCTTCACCCCGGGCTGTGCCAGCACCAATCCGGGGGCGAGTATCATGCCAATCAGGAATGTCCGAATGGACTCGATAGTCAGGCAGGATCGGGATATTCGCATGTTGTATTAATACGGAGTCAGACGTGAGGGTAATCCAGGCACCTACATGGATTGAGCGGCCACTTCGGCCACCTTCTTCCAAACGCGGAAAACATTTCCGGAGCAAATCTTCTCAATATCAGCCTCTGTGTACCCGCGCTTGAGCAGGGCATAGATCAGGTTGGGATATTGCGATACGTCTTTCAGGCCTGTGGGCAGGCTGTCGCCCACACCGTCAAAGTCGGAACCGATTCCCACGTGATCGATGCCCGCGAGCTTCACAACGTGATCAATGTGGTTTGCCACCGTCTCCACATCAGCGTAAAGGGAGGGGTTTTCCTTGCGGAATTGCTCGATGATCGGTTTGGCCAGCGAGTCGCGCATGGTGAGATTCTTTTCTTTGAGTATAGCCTGGAGTTTCTTGCGGTTGGCGTCGTTGGCTTTGGAAACAGCTGAATCCAGAAATCCGGAACCAAAGTTGATCTGAATCACGCCGCCGTTCTCTGCCAGTTTTCTGATCATGTCGTCATTCATGTTGCGCTGAAATCCGGGCGTGAAGAGGCGGCAGGAGGAATGGGACGCGATGCACGGCGCCTTGGTGATCTTCATTACCTGGTAGAACGTGCTGTCATCAACGTGTGAAATATCTACCATGATGCCCACCCGGTTCATTTCGGCTACTACCTCATGCCCGAACGGGCTAAGGCCATTCCAGGTATGTGTTGTGTCATAGGAGGAGTCGCAGATCTGGTTGTCCTTACCGTGCGTCAAGGTGATATAGCGGATGCCGCGATCGAAGAAGTATTTAACGTTCTTGAGGTCATCGCCAATGGGAGCGCCGTTTTCCATGCCCATGGGCAGGGAAATCAGCCCCTTGCTGAAGTTGGCCTGCACTTCTTCAACGGTTCCGGCAAGAGCAAACTTGTCGGGCAGGTTCTGGGCGATTCCTGAAATCATGTTGATCAGCGAATCAGCGAGGGCCTTGCCTTTGTCGGCTTGAAGCTGATAGGAGGAAGGAATGTATATGGACATGAAGGGTGCATCGAGACCCCCTTTCCTGGCCCGATCAAAATCAAAATCGCCGTCATCGGTCTTGATCGGAATGCCCAGGTATTCACGCTCGAGGGTGAAGTGGTTCATCTTCAACCGGTAGGGTAGATCCACATGGCCATCCGTGATGATGTACCTGTGAGCGAGTTCATCCGCATAGGCCTTGAGCTGTTCATCGGTCATCCTGTCAACCGGCTTTTTCGGCGAGCAGGAAAGAACAAACGCGGTGACCAGAGCCAGATAGAGCGTGAAAGATTTCATAGGTTTGGATTTTGGAAGCAGAAAGATAAAGAGTTTCAGTTTCATGAATTCAGAATTTCTACCCATGCGGCATTTTCGTATACATCCCGCCCCTGTTAGCCTTGCCTGTAACCCATGCTGAGTGATTTGCCACCGGTAACGGGGGCGCAGCTCGCGCTGCGCAATGGACAGGACAAGCCCGAGGTTTGGATCGCCTACAAGGGCGTTGTTTATGATGCCTCGCACTCATGGCTTTGGCGGGAGGGCAAACACTACGAGCATTGGGCCGGCCAGGATTTGACGATTGAACTTCCGGATGCTCCACATACCGACGAGGTATTTGCCCGCCTCAAGCCGATCGGGATATTGAACCGTAAGGCTTAGCTGCTATAGATTCAGGCAATTGACCGATCTTTGAACCATGATCCTTGTCGCAGATAGCGGAAGTTCAAAAATTGATTGGCGCCTGATGGAATCGGATGGCCGTATTCGTCAGGCCCAGACGCCGGGCTTCAATCCCTATTATCAGCCACTGGATCACCTGCGGAGCAGCCTTCGGGACACCCTGGCGCCGGAAGTGGGAGGGGCGGAAGTGAAACAGGTATTCTTCTATGGTACCGGGGTCTCTTCAGAACGAAATCAGGAACTGGTGCGCTCTGTCTTCCTGGAATATTTTCCCCACGCCAAAGTGGATATCGAATGGGACCTGCTTGGCGCCGCACGGGCACTCTGCGGAACAGAAAAAGGTATCGCCTGCATTTTGGGCACCGGTTCGAATTCTTGCCAATACGATGGCAACAAAATCTCCGATCAGGTTGCCAACCTTGGCTGGATCCTGGCCGACGAAGGTTCGGGAACAAACCTGGGCAAGACATTACTCATTGATTATTTACGCAAGAGGATGCCCGAAAAACTGGCTGACCAATTTCATCAGCGATTCCCCTTTACGCGAGAACAGTTTCTTGAAAAAATATATCAACAGGAAAAGCCGAGTACGTTTCTGGCGACTTTTGCCCGGTTTATCTTCCAGCACCTCAACGAGCCCTACTGCTACCAATTGGTGTATAAAGCGTTTTCGGAATTCTACGAGAACAACGTGATGAAATATGAAGGTTATCGGGAAACAAAAGTTCACTTTGTCGGCTCCATTGCCTTTTATTTCAGTGATTTGGTCAGGCAGGTGGCCAATGACAAAGGGATCACCGTGAAAAACATTCTTGAAACCCCGATTGCCGGTCTCGCGCTCTATCACCAGAAGGATATTAACTGAATCATGAGCACCACGGAATCTGCCTCGCTCTATGACAATCTTGAACGCATGAGCATTCGGAAATTGCTCGTGAACATTAATCGTGAAGATGCCACAGTACCAAAGGCAATAAAGAAGGTTATCCCGCAAATGGAGAAATTGATCCGCGTGATTGTAGACCGGATGAGTAAAGGGGGAAGGCTGTTCTACATTGGCGCGGGCACCAGCGGCCGCCTGGGTGTAGTGGACGCTTCTGAGATTCCGCCTACCTATGGAATGGAACAGGGAAGAGTCATTGGACTGATTGCCGGTGGAGACAAGGCCATCCGTCGTGCTGTAGAGCATGCGGAAGACGACCCCAAGCAAGCCTGGAAGGATTTGAAGAAATATGCCATCAGCAAGAAAGACGTGTTGATTGGCATTGCCGCCTCGGGGCGAACGCCTTATGTTATCGGTGGACTAAGAGACGCCCAAAAAAAGGGCGTGACAACCGGATGCATCACCTGCAACAAAGGCAGTGCATTATCAACGTATGCCGATTTCCCTCTTGAAGTCGTGGTGGGCCCTGAGTTCGTAACCGGCTCTACCCGGATGAAGGCGGGCACAGCCCAGAAGCTTGTTCTCAATATGATATCCACAGCGACGATGATCCGCCTCGGCCGCGTGAAAGGAAACAAGATGGTGGATATGCAGCTCACCAACAATAAGCTCATTGATCGCGGTACGCGCATGGTCATGGAAGAATCGGGCCTTGGCGAAAATGAGGCGGCACGGCTGCTCAAAAAGCATGGCTCCGTTCGCAAGGCCGTTCGGGCCGTTCGCAGGAATAATTAGCAGTTGATTACCGCATTGGCCGCGATCAGATACTTTCGCCCGGAAGAAACCTCCCGGCACACCACGCGTGTCCGATTCAATTTGCCTTTTACAAACTGGCGTCGTCGAATTTCGAATTGGCTGCCTTCCGGAATATCGATCAGGCGAATGACATGAGTCAAACGATGGTCATAAGCATCGAGCGCTTTGGAGAGATGCGGATCAGTCAGGCTTGACGCCTTTGGATTTTTCATGTGCCGATGAAGCGCAGAAGCTACGTCATCGGGAAAAACATGAGCTGAAAGAAGGGGCTGTGCCAGCTCACGAAACGTTACTTTCCACTCGTGGCCATGCGGGGCAGTTCGACGACCATGTAGAAGGTGCACACGCAAGTGGGCTACTTCGTGGACATAGGTAAGCAGAAAGAGCAATGGCGGACTGTCTGCGTTGATCGTGATGTGAGGAGGATGGCCCGGGTACCAGGAGAAGTCACCGAGTTTGGATATGCGGGCGCGTCGAAGGGTGAATCGAAACGGATGTTCCTGCCAAAGTTGAAGGCAATAGGGCAGTGCGCCCTGGGGAACCCGGTTGAACAACAAGCCTGTTACGTGAGTCAAATCCATCGCCGGCAAGATGGACAGAAAAACAAAAAGGCTTTAGCGAACTAAAGCCTTTTTGAATTTTTGGGCAGTGACCAATTAGTTCATCTTGGTAGAGTCCGTCTTGGTCGTGTCTGCAGGTGCTGCGGTAGTGTCAGCAGGAGCAGTTGCCGTGCTATCCTGAGCAGACTCAGACTTAGCACCACCACCGCCACAAGATGCAAATGCAAGGGCAAAACCGCATACCATCACCAGTGCGATTACTTTTTTCATAGTTTACAGGTTTTAGGAAAATTTAGGCTGCAAAATTAACCCGTTCTGGGATATTTGAAGGGCTTTGCCGCTAATTATTTTTTTGGAATAGGCGCTGGGAGGCTGGAAAGGCTGTTTTTACTTCTTCCGGAAGAAGAGGCGCACCGGCACTCCGGTGAAGTCAAAATTCTCACGGAGTTTGTTCTCGAGGAAGCGCTGATAGGACTCCTGGATGTACTGTGGCAGGTTACAGAAGAATGCAAACGTTGGCGTAGCCGCCTTTACCTGGGTAATGTATTTGATCTGGATGTGCTTTCCCTTTATGGCCGGCGGCGGGTAGTGAATAATCTCCGGCAGCAGCGCATCGT
>JAYRNL010000097.1:0-4434 GCA_041912235.1 Cyclobacteriaceae bacterium | reverse complement strand
ATCTGCATCAGCCAAGGCATTGCGAAGCCCATTGATCAGGCTGTAGGTGAATACTCCATTGTTCCATTTCTCCGATTCAAAAGCGTAGCCGTTCCCCGCGGCAGCCGAGATGACGTACGCGCCGGTTCCGTCGCCCAACCCAGAGTACATGGTCTCCATTAATTCAACGAAGGTGTTATCGACTCCGTAGTACAGGCGGAAGGCATTCCTGCGGAGGGCATCCATGCGTTGCACCTTTGCATGTTTGTCCAGCCCGCGGGCCAATTCCTCGGCTTTCTCCTCGATTTCCTGTTTGTCAATTCCTCCCGAGTGACATGCGTCGATCAGGACGACCTTGTGCCGTGCCGGCAGGCTGTCGATCAAATGCTCAATGTCCTCAAAAGAAATGCCGTTGGCTCCGGGTTCGGCAAGGTTCATGTCATACGTCACAAAATGAAATTCAAGATTGGGATCAAGGATGCCGTGACCGGCCATAAACAAAACAACTTTGTCGTTGGGTTTAGCCTGTTCGAGTTTTTTGCGGACCTGGAGGAAATTCTCCCGTGTCACCTGTTCGTCAGACAGGGTGACCGGAAAAACATGATCGAATTGCTTACCCGCTTGAAACAGGTCAACCAAGTCACGGCCATCTTTAGTGGAATAAGTAAGGTTCATCGACGGATCGCGGTATCGTGAGGTACACACGGTGACGACGTACAGGTCTTGCGGTTCCTTGCCCGACCAGATTACCTCAGCTTGTTCGCGGAGAGACTCGACACCCTCGCGTGTTGTGCATCCGGCTTCAATTTTGTTAAGCCCTTCGATCAAAGGTACACTGACTCGCAAGTCGTACCGCCCGCGGTCCGGTGTCCGCAGCCCCTTGGTACCATAGAGAGGAACACCGTTGACCCAGACATTGATGGTATGCAGTTTCGACCGGAAGGCGTCGAAGGAAAGAGAAAGACTGACCGTGTTCTGCTCAGCCAGGTAGCCCAGGCTATCCAGGTTCAATATCCGTGTCGCCGGGAGTTGAAACTCTGTCTTGATGGCCGCTTCGGTGAATCCCTGGTTTCGGAGCCGGCGCAGGTATATCTTCCGGTGGGCGTCCATCAGGTTAGCATTTGAACTTCCGAGCTCTTTAAGCACGACATCCGGACGATTGTATTTCAGGTCAAAATTATCAAACGAATAGACCTGAACTCCTTTGACAAAGTGGACGTAGCGCATGCTTTCTTTAGTGCCCATGTAGTAGTTGCCGGAGGTACTCAGCACAAAATCTGCTGGAGAAACTGGCACGTATTGGAAATGGAGGCTTCCCTTGTCCAGGTCGTAAATGCGGACAGAGGGATCGTTGCCAATGCTGTACACAAAACTCCCCAGGACCTGAACCTGGCGTGTGTACCCGGCATTCCCGTTCTGTCGCCACGTCAGTTTACGCCGTTGCACATTCCATGCAATAATTTCACTCGCACCGTAGGACCCCGGTTCGCCCGAGGCGCTGATGAGGGTTGATCCTGACGCGTCGAAGTCAAGTGAAAGGACATCGGACGAGTGGCCCCTTAGTGTTTCGATAAAGGTCAGCTTCTTCACATCCCATAACTTGACATAGCCGTCGGATGAACCGCTGGCCAGCAGACTTCCGTCGGGATTGAACTCGAGTGCCAAGACTGGAGTGTTGTGGCCGGCCAATTCGCCCAGTTTCTTTCCCGTGATGATATCCCAAATCAAAATGCGATTGTCGCGGCCGCCGGTGGCAAGCAGGTTTTCAAAACTGGCCACACTGACCACCGCCCTCCGGTGGCCTTCGAGGAAGGTTCCTTTCCCTGTCGCGGTTAGTGGCTTCACATATACTTTGGGGCTGTTTTCATTCAGGCACACCGCAAAAGCTTCGTCGGCTGTCAGTTTCACTTGGGTTACAGCGTCCCAGCCTTCCACACCGTCTACCAGCACCTCCGCAGGTTGGCCGGCCAGGTCAACACGGAGTACCTGGTTCTTCCGGCACACCAGGCGGCCATGCCGTGTCAGCACAGAGGCATTGGAAGCCATGCTCATCCACCCTTCATAACGGCCCGTCTCCATGTCCAACGATGAAACCAAGACGCGGTCAGATCTTGGTATCGAAGTGATCAGCTTCCGTCCTTCTACCCTAAATTCTTCAATTCGGTCAAGGTTGAGGATTTGGCGGAATTGATGCCAGGAGCCAACCCGCCAGAAATTTACGCCGCGTCCGTTGGCGATCAGGACCCGACCATCCGGTGAGAAAGCCATCGAGTAGAGCGCTTTCTCACCGCTGTCGACCCGGCCCACAATAGCGCCTTTGACTGCATCGATAATGACCAGCAAAGCGTTCCCTTCGGTCCTCTGCTCAGCATAGGCAAGGATTTGTCCATCCGGCGAGAGGGCCATCGCATAACTTTCGCCGGCGCTCCAGGGAAATGAAAAGAGGCGGGTTCCGCTGGTCATCGAAAACAATTCGAGTGCTTGTTGTTCGTTATGCGAAATCGTCCCGATCTGTTGCGTGGAGTCCTCATGAAAGGACAGTACTGCAAGGCGCTCGCCGGACCGGTCGAAGCAAAGCGTCCGGATATTATCGTATCGGGTGGTCAGGCTGGGAAGCGGGCTAAAGTCGTTCGCGTTCCATCGGGCAATCTCATTACTTCGTGTGCCAACCTTTCGTCCGAAAGACCGCCCACCGCTGACCAGCGTTTTGTAGGCAGGATCGTATCGAACAATCGTGGGCTGCCAAGGCGTGTCGAGTATGCGGTCGTATGCGGCTCTTGAGATCTTCCCGATTTTTACACCCAGGTTGTCTTCGCCCCAGACCAGCGTTCCGTTTGGATGTACGTCGAATGACCGGACTTCAAACGCCCATTGTATTTCCGTGTCGCCAAGAAGCACACCGAGCATCGTCAGGTCTTTGCCTGCTTTGACTGTTCGTCCACCCGAACCTGACGAGATCGACCAGGTACGGAGCTCTGCTCCGCCTGTTGTTTCGGCTGCACTTACCAGGAGGTCATGCTCCTCATCCAGCCGTACTTCTTTTATTCCGCCCTGGTGGCCGGTAAAGGTTCTGATTTCCCGACCGGTGCTTAGATCCCAGAGTTTGACGGTATGGTCAGCGCTGCCGGTAACGAGGAACCGGCCGTCGTCGCTGATGTCGGTAGCCACGATTATGTCGGAGTGTCCTCGTTGGATAAGCGCATGAAGGTCATCCTGGGCGGTGGCGAACCGCGACAGGGCTAATGCGCACAGCAGGATCAACCGGACAGGAGGCACCTAGTTAAACCGAATCGAGGCAAA
Organism: Cyclobacteriaceae bacterium; assembly: GCA_041912235.1. GTDB lineage: Bacteria > Bacteroidota > Bacteroidia > Cytophagales > Cyclobacteriaceae > ELB16-189. Next base: position 1,155 of record JAYRNL010000097.1, on the reverse strand, counting down.
TATCTTTTCGTAATCGGCTTTCACCTTATCCCAGTCCGTTTCCATCGACTGAAGGGAAACCGCAAACTGATACCGGGTGCCCTTGAATGAGTGACACACCACATAGAACTTACGCCTCAAGACCCAGGAAGTCCCATCCTCTCCCACAAGGGTGTAGGTATAGTCGAAATAACTGAAATCCTTGCCACCCGGCGTTGTTCCTTCCCCGCGATCATGGACTTTATAAGCCTGATCCTTGGACTTTTTGGCTTCCTTTTCGAAAATAGAAACCCATGTTTTCATTTGGGATTCACTGTTCTTGCAAGGGTAAGTGGCACGCAAGTCAATGACCGAACCCGGCATGTCCAATCTCAATCCGATGAGGACGGTGTTATAGGCAAACATCACTTTTTGCTCCTGGAGGGAAGCCGTCCAAGTGGCAGGGATGTCAATTTGAAAACCATTCTTCTCTCCGAAGTAGGTGGTGACTTCGGCATCCTGAGCGCTGGCTGGCAGGGTCAACGGAAAGACCACTGCCAAGAAACTGATGATCTTGTTCATTGGAGGTCTGTTTGGTGGTGACTGTGCTATGAATATACCACTTATCACTGAAATTCCCATCGACTTCCGCCATCCAGCGGGTTGTCAAAGCATGGGTCACACCCTACCTTTACCCTCATGTATTTCATTCACAGATGTCGAGCTGTCAGCATGGGAACTGCAATCGGAATATTGGCCTTTTGGTTGGCCGGGTGCATGAACCAACCAACGCCCAGTGCCGGCATACCGGAAGAACTTGCCCATATACGACAGGAAAGTATCCAACGCTTGTCGTACGATCTTTTCTTCGACATCCCCGAAGCCCGCAAGGACAGCATCCCGTCGAGAGTGATCATCAAATTGGAATGGAAGGCCGAACCCGTTGACATTGCACTGGACTTCCTTCCCGACGGCAGCACCATTCGCCAGGTCGCCGTCAACAATGAGCCGATCCGCATCCGCTACAACAACGAGCACATCCTCATCGGCAAGAACCACCTGGAAACCCGGACGAACACCATCGCCATTGATTTCCTCGCCGGCGAGGCGGCGCTGAACCGCAACGACGATTATCTATACACCCTTTTCGTTCCGAGCCGCGCCTCTACCTGCTTCCCGCTGTTCGACCAACCCGAT
>JAYRNL010000096.1:0-6051 GCA_041912235.1 Cyclobacteriaceae bacterium | reverse complement strand
GGTTGTTGGTGATGCTCACGTTGAGCCTGAAGTTGATTTCATTCTTAAGAGTAATGGTTCGGCCCTGACTCTTCCAGGGCATCTTCATGTTGTTCTTGATGAAGCCAACCTCAACCGACCAGTCTTTGGCCACCACTTCGGTAATTTGTGCGTTGGAAACATTAAGCGAAAGATCGCGCTTGGTCTTGTATTCCAGTCGTGCGGTTAGCTTGCTCTTGGTTCTCACACTGATGCCGAACAAAGGTTGAAACTGTTCGCTTAGCATTACCTGGCTGATCACATAAACCGGAATCAATTCCCCGCTGCTGTTCTTTTGTGAGGCATAGATGCCATTGTTGTAGTCCGACAGGGGAATATTATTGGTCACGTTAGTGTATTCCAGCGAGTTGGTGAAGTTGGCAACCGAGTAAGTGGACGAATAAGCATGTGAAATGCTGATGCTTTGGAAGGCGTCCTTCAGGAATCCCACCTTGGTGAGCCCCGTGTAGTCAAGCCGCCAATTGGGCAAGGGTGTCGACGGGAAAGGAGACAGACCAACCTTGTTGGCATCTTGACCGGTGTAAGCTGCAAGGAACGCGGGAATCAATACGTCCTGCGATTTCTTCTCATACCCGTTTCCGGTGATGTCACTGAATCGTTGCTGGACGACTGCAATGTTTTTCTCGAATTGCTTGAATACCGTGGAGGACAGGCTTTCATTGTTCTCAAAGGAAGTACCAATGGCGATCGTTGAAATGCGGTAGCTGCCAGACCGGCTTGGACTCAATTCAGCATAATCACTGATGGATGGATCGTAGCGGAAGATTTCCTGGAACGTGGATGTCGTGCTTTTCTTGACGTCGAGTTGAATCTTGAGGTCTGCGCTGAGTTCAAGTGCGGTGCGAAGCCCCAAATCGCGCGTGTCGTTCTGTACGAAGGGGGATGTCAGGTTAGTGGCCTTGGTAAGCCATCCATTCTCGGCCGCCTTGTAGCGTATGTTGGGGTCTTGACTACCGAAGATGAAACCCCAACCGGGGGCATCCAGGGTGTTATCCTGACCCAGCAGGTCCGGGGTGCCTGTAAATCCGGTTAGAATCGTTCCCTGATTGATCGTGTAAGTCCCGGTAATGCTTCGCATCGACATCAGTAACCTGAGAAAAGCATTGATGGCCGCATAGTCGGGAGGTCGTTTCACCGTGTCCACCTTTTGACGGGCCCGTTCGGCTGGCGTGGGAGTTCGCTTCGGTGTATTGATTTTCTTGAGGTAGCCGGCTTTGTTGTAAAGTTTCAAGAGGTCCAGGCGGCCATTGAAGCCCTGGTCCCGGGAGTTTTGGATAATGTTGCCGAGTTTCAGTGTATCTACGGTTTCGACGGGGCCGGCTTTCCAGAAGTACCCCACGTTGTACCGGTACTCGAGCCCTACCCAGTCAACAGCAGGGATTTTGTCAAAGGGCACAGTGTAGTTAAGGGTCAATGTCTGCTCAAAGTTCTTTTTGCGCCCCATTCGCTTCAGGTTGGTATTGACCGAGTCGCGGTATTCCTGGGCGCTGATGTATCGACCTTGCTTGATGGAATAGCCACCGGCAGGATCCACATCGGGTTCGTCGATAATGGCGTTAACCCGGGCGCTGTAATCAAGTGTAAGCGATTTCGAAAGATTCCAATGCAGGTTGTAGTACCGATTGAACAGAAAATACTTCTGAATGTTCGGCGGAGTACCACTGTCGTTGGCTTTTGAATTCCGGTAGACAATCTTGCTGAAGGAGCGGTCCAATTCACCCCGGATGGAAATGGTGGCTGGCATTGGGTTGAAATTGAAATCGGTTAGCAGCTTGAGCCATTTGGACTTCCATCCCAGTTTGGCGAAGGGTTCAAATCCCTTGAACGAACTGTTGTATTGCCAGCCGATCGCGCCTTTAATGTTTCGCTGGGTGTTCTCCAGCAGGTTGAAATTGGTTCGCGTAGCCTCGCTGTAGGCATAGGTAAAGGAGAAGTTCTCAATGTCGTAGATATGACTTCGGGCATCAGCCTTCACCTTCGTCTTTCGGACGTTCGTGAAGTTCAGACTTCGTCGGATGGCGTTGTCCTGGATAATCGCCAGGTAATTGTCCCGCTCCTGATCGGTGTTGAACGATTTTTCCATCGCCGAGATCCGCATATCCGGGTTGGCTGGATCGAAGTTGGGGTTGATGGTGGTCTTTTCGTAACTGATGAACATGGGAATCTTGAGCCCGGTATTCCTGGGCAAGAGCTTGTCCACCATAATTGTGGCGGAGATATCAAAGGCAGTGGTCGTGCCGCGCGCACGTTCTGATATTTTAGACTGCACACCGCCAAATCCGTAGGTAGTGTGACGCAGGGAGGTGGAAAGATTCCCGAGATCAGCGAGTTTGGCATTGAGTACACCATTGACCGCCCAGCCGGCGGTGCGGTCGAACTCAGTGAGGCGCATTTCGTTGGCCCACATACACACGCTCAGCGGCTTCTTGTCGTCGCGGGGATTGATTATTCCGATCATGAGCAACTTTACCTGGCTCAGATCGGGGCGCCCGAATATCCGGATCCCATGCTTTCCGACCGGTTTGGGTCCCGCGAGAGGATAAAGTTGACCCAATGGATATTGTTCCCTGTCTCGGGCCGCCTTCAAAGCGTAGAGCTCGTTGAGTTCAAGATCGATTTGGTTTTCATCAGGCCACACCACGCTGGGGTTGGGATCATTTCCATTCGGTGTGATCTTTAACGGGAGGGATATTTCATAGTAGTTCTGGTCAAAATCAGTACCCAGCCTGAGGAAAGCCGTCAGCGTATTGTCTTGAAGGTTTTGACCATGCGCTGAAATAAACATTTTGATGCGTCCGTAGTTGAAGAAGTCAAAACTGACATTCTTGTAAATGGCTCGTGCGTCACCATCTTCAAGGTTGTTGACGCACATTTGCACGGCCTGCTCATTCAGGCGTCGCTGGACGGTGGAGGTAATGTCCCGGTCGCGGGCCAGCGGGGGTACGTAGGCAGGCTTCTCGGCATTGCCCTTGCCGTTTTCCTCCACGTTGACTACGGACACAGAAAAGTTATCCAGGTTGGGCTCCAGTTCTTCGCTGAACTGCGATTGAGCAAGCCGTGCCGTGTACCGGCGCCAGCGGTTGCCCACTGCCCGGAAGTTGGCAAAGCGAAGGACAACGGGCTCTTTGAAGCCGGTGAGAATTAGTCGCGCATAACGGATGGACTTAAAGCCATTGATTTCACCGAATTTGTCTTCAAACTGTCGAATCGGAATGCGAACAAGGTACCAGGTTACATCCGGATAGGCTTCGGGTGTTATTTTGTCCACCACATACTTGTTCCCAACATCCAGTTGCCCGGGTTTCAGGTCGAGATTGAAAATGTAGTATTCCTCGAGTTCACTCAGCGTGTTGTCCTGATTCAAGTCTTCGTTTTCAGGGATATTGGAGCCGGATTGGGCAAAGGGCTGATTCCCCGTCAGAATAGGGGAGTTGTTTTCGTGACCGTTGATCTTCTTGTAACGCTCCAGAATTTTGGCGTTTTCAGCGTCAAGATCAGAACCCAGAAAATAATGAAAGTCGTCAGCGGAAGGATCCTGGAGTACAAAGGGTTTTGCCGAGCCGTTGACCAGGTTGATAAATGACTGGAAGGTCTGCTCTTCCTTCGCGTTGTTCACCCCATCGAGACCCACGTCCTGGTTGGATCGGGCAACAGGGTCCGTGTTAAACGCGTTGTTCAGGTACTGTTGAGTGGTAACGGCCCCCCAATTGTTGAGAGTGACACCGCCGGCAGCAAAGTTGCCGTCAGCCGGCAATCCATTCTCGAACGCGTGCCGCCCGTCGCGCATTACGTCTTCCGAAATGCTACCCAGGTGAACGATCAGCTTCCCTCCGGTAGTGTTAGGCTTCGGTTCATTGATGCCGTCATCGATGTATCCTTTTGGATTGTTGATGAAGGGATTCATCATCCAGAATTCCACATACTCCACGTTGGATTTGTCGAAGTCAACCTCAGTGCGTATTGCCGTGGTAATGCCAGCCCAGTTGCTGGCGGGATCTTTCAAGGTACCGTCAATGTTCAGGTCAGCATTGTAGTTATAGGGCCCACGCTCGGAAGGGTAGTAAGCGAGGTCAAGAATCTGTTCATAAAAATTTCCCACGTAGGGATCCTTGTAGGGAAATATTTCCTGAGGAAGAACGGGGCGTACATAATGATTCTCTAAATCCTTGGACGTGATGTTATCAGGCTTGTACTGACTGCTCTCGCGGTAGAAGAGGTTGTCGATTTGGTACCAGGCCAATCGGGCGCGCTTATAACCTGCGCCTACGTCATCCTTGGCGCCGAGGGAAAGGGATCTGTCAAAGCGGGGATCCACAGGTGTGTGAGCCAGCTTCCATCCCACCGGGTTAAGCAGGCTGTATGGTGTGGCGGTGTTTTCAAAATCATCGATGAAGGATGTCCCATCCCCCTCCACGATGTTGGATGTACCCGGGAGAAGCTGGGCAAACTCGGCGTTTAAGGTGACATTGGACTGCTCTTTCGTTTGCAGGAACGGTAATGCGTCCACCATCTTGGTCAAAATGCGTGAATTTTTACGGAGGTTGAGGTCAAGGCCATATTGGATATTTTGGGCCGGTTCGCTTCCAATGAGGTTGCGCGTAATGAGTGGACGTTCATTATAGTAGAGCAACGTAGAACCTATATTGACATCATCGTTGAGTTTGTAATCCAACCTAGTGCCAAGCAGGGATCGCGTTTGAAAAGCGAAGGGATCCTGCTGTTCATACGTGATGTTGATCGTCTTCCCGGAACTGAGGATGCCTTCATTAAGTATAGTGACCTTCCCGAAGGTATAGTCAACGGTGTAGTCGACCTGTTCACGCAAAGGCGTGCCGCCGGCGTAAACTTTCACTGAACCGGGAGAAATGTTGAATCCCTGAATGATAATTTCTTTGCCAGCTCCGGCCTTGAAAGACCCGACGATGTAAAACTTGTTTTTTGTCGCCATCAGCTCCGCTTCCGCCTTAGTGGTCCGGTAAAGCGTGTCGTAGAGGTATTTCTGTTTAAGCAGCTGTTCGGTATTGGGATTGGGTTCCTTGGCGAAAAGATTACGGAGCGCTTTGTCAAAGGGTTCAAGGTATGGGAAGATGATGAGGCCCGTCTCCGGCATGATGGTGATGCGTTCAACGAAGTCAAAGTTGCCATCCGGCATGGGGTCGTTGTAGGGGTTGAGCCGGTCCAACCCGAAAACCTCGATGAGTTGCTTGGTGCGGGCATAATCACCATCCTGCAATTGGGGGTTGTCAATCCCCGTTCGGTCGTCGCGATAGATCATGCGAAGTTGAAAGCCATCCCGTTGCAGCTGCGTGACGTTGAGGTTGTAAATGTTTTTCATCATCAGGTGCCAGGTGGGCAGGATTTGCCCCACATGATCTTTTACAGCAATCTTCCGCGGTCGAAGCATCTTCAACCAGACGACATCCTTGGCGTCCTTGTTGGAGTAGTCCTCCGACAATTCACCAACTTTGTACTTACGGCCGTTGTAGGTGTATTCAAATGCGACAGCAAGGGCCTCATCGTTTTGCAACTTTCTTTGGAGCGTCACATAGCCCAATTCTTTGTGAAAAGTATATTCGGTGGTGGCCAGTTTGCGGGCACTGGTGATCTTCTCGTAATCGGTACCGGCTATATAGGGCTGGCCGCCAAACAGGTTTTGAAGCTGATCATCGATGCCGTCTGACGCCAGGGGCAATTGACGAACAAGGGAGTACAAGTTGTTATTGTTGTTGTCGGCAGGTGAACCATCGGGCACTACCGTATTGTAATAGGACTTTCGATAGGCTTTATCCGATTCACCGAGGTCCATCAGGCCCACGACATCCCGTAGGGTTTGTGTATCGTTTTGACGATTCAACAGGTACACTTCCACCCGGGTAATGTTGACCCCTGATGTGATCTGCGGAAGTGTTCCGAGCCATCGCTCGAAGTTGTCGCGGAAAAATTGGGCAAGAAAGAAGTGCCTATTCTCGTCGTAGTTGGAGCCTACAATTTCAAAGGGCCTGCCCTGCGCCG
>JAYRNL010000095.1:0-13657 GCA_041912235.1 Cyclobacteriaceae bacterium | reverse complement strand
CTTCAGATCGCAGTCGTCGCCTTCGTTAAAGAGCGACCGGAATACGTTGATGAAATGCTCCTTGATCTTCTGGAAGGCATCCATGAACGTCTGGCTGGCCACGCCTTCGATCTCGTTGATGGTGTTGAACAGGGATTCCTTGGCTTTTACAAGGTCTTCCTTCTGGGTGAGGATGAAGTCGTTGCGCTCTTTGATTTCGTTATACGCCTCCATGGCCATCGGGTTGATGGGGCCCATGTTGTCGATGCGCTCGCGCGTGCGCAGAACATCCTGGCGAAGTTTCTCCTCGTCCTCCATGCCCAGGGCCAGGCTCTCTTCGGCGCTCATCTGGGTCATGATGTCGTCAACGGCGACATTGAACTCAACGGAAAGGCGTTCCTTGACGGAATTGAGTTCCAGCTTGCTGTCGTTCAATTCCTGCTGAAGCTGCATGAGGATGGTGTCGATGTTTTCCCGCTGGTGTTGTGTACCGCGCAGGTCTTTCTCCACCTGGTCGATCACGCCGCGCGCCGCATAGTAGGCCTGCTCGGCGGCGTTAACCTCCTTCTCCATTTCGTCTTTCATGGCATAGAGGCGGATCAGCTCCTCGTCGCCGGAGTGCGTGGTCTCGATGATGGTGCGGATCTCGTTTTCGTTTTGAGCCAGCTCCGCGGAGCCCGTTTCAATGCGTTGGTTGCTTTGCTCGACCGACTCCTGCTTGAAGCGAATCTCCTGCTCCAGGCTCTTGACGCGGTTGGTCTGCTGGTGGAAGAAGATGTTCTGCTCATTGAGGGCGTTTGACTTCTGGCTCAGCAAATCGTTTTGCATGCCCAGTTCCGTGCCCATTTGGGCCACGCGGCTTTCCAGGTCGCCGAGTTCGAGGGCGATGGTCTCCGATTGAGGTTTCAGCACCTCCATCTCGCGTGTGAGCACTTCTATCTTCTCCAGGATGTCCTCGCGACGCAGGTCGGCGTTGCTGATCATCTCGGCGAACTGCTCCTTCTTGGTCTTGACCGAGATAAACTCGTCGTTGACCTGGCGGATCGCGTTCTGCGCCTCTTCAATGGCGTTCTTCAGGTTGTTGTTGCGAAGGCGCTCGAGTTCACGCTGGCGGTCCAGCAGGCTGTTGCGCACTTCTTCCAACTTGGTATTGAGTTCCTTGATCTCCTTGTCGAGTTTCTCAAGGTTCTTCGCGCGACCGATCTTCTTTCCTTCGAACAGTCCGACAGATCCGCCCGACAGACTGAAACGGCGGCGGGTGTATTTGCCGCTTTTGGTGATGAAGGTATTGTCGTCGTCCTGGGGGATCTGCTTGGTATCGCCTTCCACGAAGTATACGCGATCGAGGATGAACGACATCAGTTTGCCGTACTTCGGGTCAAACTCGATGATCTGTGTGGCCGGGTAAGCGTTGGGATAGATTTGGGTCGGGTGGGGGATGAACTTCTCGAAGGCGTCGAGGATGAAGAAGTTCGCCTTGCCCTTGCTGGCGTCGCTGAGGATGTTGATGGCCTCGTAGGCCTCCGCCTCATGGTTGACGATATAGTAGTTGAGGTAAGGCTCCAGGTAGTTTTCGATAGCCACCCGGTACTCTTCCGGGCAGGTGAGGATGTCGGAAAGGAGCGGGGCATTTTTCGTCCACTCTACCCGCTTCTTCAGGAACTTGATGGCCTCGGGAAAGCCCTCGAGGTTTTCGACCAGAGACTTGGTGAGTTGATACTCGTTCTGCCGGGCATCCAGCTTGCGACCCGTTTCCGTCATCTCCTCCCGGATCATCTCGATGGTCTTCTCGAGTGAGCTGATGCGGGCGAGCACGTCTTTTTCTTCTTCCTTGATTCGCTCCAGGGCGTCGTTCTTTTCCCTGATTTCGTCCTGCAGCACCACGAGTTTGTTCTCAAACTCGACGAGGCTTTCGCTGCGCTGGTGGGTGTCGGAGGTGGTGCGCTCAATTTCCTGTTTCAGGGAAGCGATCTGGATTTCTCGGATTTCAACCGCCTTGTTGGTCTGGTAGTGCTCGTCCTGCTTGGCGCGCTGCTGTTGACGGAGGGTGTCAACATCCACCTGAAGCTGTTGCGTGGTGAGACGTTGCGCCTCATACTCCGCTTTGATCGACTCGGCCTTGGCCTGGATGTCAGTGAGGGCAGCCTGGGCGGTGACCTGTTCCTCTTCCAGGCTCTTGATGGCAAAGTGGGCGCGTTCGTTGCTCTTCTTGTCCTGATCGATTTGTTCCCGCAGGTTGGCGGCACGGTCGTTGAGGAAGCGCAGTCGCTCGTTGTTGATCTGTTTTTCGCTCTCCTGCTGGCGGATGCGCGCTACGTGTTCGTTGATGGCCTTCTGACTGGTAGCCAGCGCCTTTTCCTTGGCGATGAGATCGGCCTTCTCCTTTTCGATGGAGGCTTCTGTCTCTGCAATCTGGGTGGTAAGGGAGACTTTGCGGGCGTGCTCGCCCTCAATCTGGCTGTTGAGGCTGTTGAATTTCTCCTTGTGCTTGTTGACAACCACCTTGGCGAGCTGGATACTTTTCTCCTTGTAGACTTCCTTGGCCTTGTAATACGATTCGGTCTGTTTGGCCTGCTTTTCCAGGCTCTTCATGTTCTTTTCGATCTCGAACAGAAGATCTTCCACGCGCTCCAGGTCAGCGTCCGTGTCTTCCAGTTTCTTCAGCGTCTCTTTCTTACGCTTCTTGAACTTGGAAATACCGGCGGCTTCTTCAAATAAGGTGCGGCGGGAATTGTCACGGTCGTTGAGGAGGTCGTCGACCATGCCCAGTTCGATGATCGCATAGCTGTTGGAGGCCACGCCGGTGTCGAGGAACAGGTTGGTGATGTCTTTCAGGCGGCACATAACGCCGTTGAGCAGATACTCGCTCTCGCCGGAGCGATAAAGCCGGCGGGTGATGGTCACCTGGGAGTATTCCGTAGGCAGGAGGTTCTTGGTGTTGTTGATGGTGAGGGACACCTCGGCCATCTGGAGGGGTGAGCGCTGGTTGGTGCCGTTGAAGATGATGTTTTCCATCTTCTCCGAGCGGAGGGCGCTGGTCTTTTGTTCACCCAGGACCCAACGAATAGAGTCCACGACGTTCGATTTACCGCAGCCGTTCGGCCCGACAATCCCCGTCACTCCTTCGTCAAAATTGATTACGATCTTATCGGCAAAACTCTTGAATCCCTTGATCTCTAACTTCGAAAGCTGCATGTAACTACGTCAGTGGTTGTTCCAATAAAGTTGGCAAAGATAGAAGGAAATCTGAATCGCTGAGTGGCTAATTTTTGACTTAAACCAATGGTTTAATTGACATCGGATTAGGCGACAAAACAGCCCTTGGAAGTCGCATATTTTGGTACCTTTGAGCACACATGGATGACATTAAGATCATCATATGGATCATCATTGGATTGATCTACTTGTTCTCGCGCAACAAGAAGAAGGATCAGCCTGTGCGCAAGCCAAGACCGGCTCAACAGCGGGAGGAGCCGGAGGCGGAGGTGGACGCGCCGGCGCCCAAGAGTTTTGAAGACCTGTTGCGTGAGATTGAAGGCATGAAGCGGCCTGCTGCCCCGGCTCCGCCACCCCCTCCGCGTCAGCCCGAGCCGGCGGTAATCGACTACGATGAGGAAATCCCCCAAACAAAGGTCGATTACGACGAGACGCTGCCTGACTTCCGCAAGGAAGAGACTTACCTGACGTACGAAAAGGCCAAGGCAGAAGCATTTGCCCGTCCTTCGCTAGAGGAAACTGTAAAGCTGGAGGACACCATAGTCCGGTTCAAGCAGTTCAAAGGTTATGAAAAGGAGTCCAAAAGGAATGTGCTGAAAGAGTACCTCCAGGAGTTGAAAGATCCCCAAGGATTCAAGAAGGCCTTTGTGATGAGCGAGATACTCCGGCCGAAATTCGATATCTAGTTAAGGGAAGTAAGGAACTTCATGATGTCGACCCCATCGGCGTAGTCCGTCACGGTGGGCAATTGTGCCGTTCCGAAGGGGATGCTTCCCTCGAACCATCCTTGCGCGGAAACGATCACCTGGAGCTTATCACGATACGAGCCGATCAATTGACGCAGGTGATCCAGGTCTTTGTAATAGGCATAATGAACGACCCCGATGGGCGAGTTGATCCGGGCGTCTTCCTTAAGGATTACAAATCCACCGTCAACGAACTTCTCCTGATTGAGTAGAAGGAGTGATTTCTGGTAGGTGTAGTTGTTTTCGTACTTGTGATTCTGCGTCACCTCATCAAATTTCTTCATCGCGGCCAACATCCGTTGCAGGTCAAACTCCTGGGGTACGAGGAGCAGAGCCACGTTCCGGCATCCCAGACCATAGTAGCTGAAGATGTCGGCCCCAAGCTTCTCCAGTTCTTCCGGAGGCTCATCGCCTTGAATGACGGCGCAGGATACCCGGTTCTTGCGGATGATGTGGGGGATATCGCGGAAGTAGTATTCGAAGTACCGGGAGGTGTTGTCGCTGCCCGTCGCGATGATGGCGTCGACACCGTTGAGCCGGTCGCTTACTTCAATGAGGTCATTGAACCGAGGCTCAATCTCGACCAACTTCTTTTTCAAGGAATCCAGCAGCACAGTGTCCTTTGAACTGGGCTTGTACCGGAGGCGGTGGCCGGCAAGGAGCACGGCAAGAAAATCGTGGAAGCCAACCAGGGGTATGTTGCCAGCCATGGCAAGTCCGACGGTCTTAGGCTGGCCCGTTATCGGGTAGGATTCTGCCCAGGCTTTGAGGCGTGCAGGATTGAGCAATTCCGTGACGCCGCGCATAGCCAGTTTCACCGAAGGTTCCGTGAACCATCCATTTTCCTGACGGGCACGCAAAGCGAGGGCTTGTAGTTCATCGGCTGGAAGGGCGCGGATATGTTCGCCGAGGGAAACAAAGGCAAGAATTCGGTCGGCGAGGTTGAACATTTTGGGGCGGTTGGCTGTTTTTCTATCCGTACGAAAGGGCGTATTTTTGCCCAAAATTAGGAGAACCGACGCAAATGGCGATCAAGATTACCGACGAGTGCATCAACTGCGGAGCGTGCGAACCCGAGTGCCCCAACACCGCCATCTATGAAGGCGGAAGAGAATGGACGTGGGCGGGGGGCACAAAACTGACTCAGGTAAAGCAGGAAGACGGCACCCAGGCAGACGCGAAACAGCCCCAATCGCCCGGTTCAGACGAATTCTACTACATCGTCCCCGGCAAATGCACCGAGTGCACCGGGTTTCACGAGGAACCCCAATGCGCGGCCGTTTGCCCCGTCGATTGCTGTGTACCCGACCCGGACCATGTGGAGTCTAAGGAAGTCCTTATGGCGCGGAAGGCGTACTTGCATGATGAAGCGGAAGTCGGGAAGCAGTGAATCGGTAAACAGCCAACCACGGCAAACGTCAACGCATCTTTGCTCTTTTGATCAGGTATTGTTGCAGCACCAGAAAGTAATCCTCCCGGGCATTGGCGGAGACGAAGTCGATTCTCAATTGATTGCACCTCAGTTTCAGGTTGCGGTGAAATTCCGATAGGGCGGTCATATAAGGAGTCTTTATTTCCAGAGGATTCAGTTTGACGCGGTCGCCGCTCTCAAGATCCACAAATTCATAGGGCTTGTCGTCGAACATAAAGCCCAGTTCGGTGTCGTGGTCGCTAACGTGGAACAGCAGCACTTCGTGTTTGTTGTGTTTCAGGTGCTGCAGGGACTTAAAGATCTCCTCCTGGTTTTCGCCGGCGCCGTCGAACATGTCGGAAAAGATGATGACCAGCGACCGCTTGTGGGTCTTTTCAGCGATTTCGTGGAGCACGTCGGCGACGCGGGTGTTCTTTCCTTGGGTAGCGCCCTGGTCGATCACTCGCTCCAGGAGGCGAAAGATCTTATCGATGTGTGAGCGCGTAGATTTCACCGGGGTGAGTTCATCAATCTTGTCGGAGAACAGGCAAATACCAACGGCGTCGCGCTGCTTGTGTAACAAGTAAGCCAGGGCCGAGGCGCAGTAGACGCTGAACGTCAGCTTGGCCTGCGTATCGGCGGGGTATCGCATGGACGACGATGCGTCGATGACGATCTGGCACCGCAGGTTGGTCTCTTCTTCGTATTGCTTGGTGTACAGCCGGTCGGTTCGTGCAAATACTTTCCAGTCGATATGCCGTGTGCTTTGGCCCACGTTGTACAACCGGTGCTCGGCAAACTCCACGGAGAAGCCGTGGTAGGGTGATTTATGCAACCCGGTGATAAACCCCTCTACGAGTTGCTTGGCCAGGAGTTCCAGGTTGCCGGTTTGTCGTATTTCGCGCAGGGAGATGCTAGCCATGGGGTAAGAAACGTTGTTTTTAGACTGTTTTGGCCGCTTTTGAAGGCACTATTTGTCCCGCACAGTTTGGTATTTTTCGCGAAACTCCTATCTTGGTCAACCCTAAAAACCTAAAACTAACCTAAACCGCCGATTTGTGGAAGAGAATAAGAACGGTCGCGATGAGATCTTCTCGGAGAAAGTGAAGGCAGGCAAACGGACCTACTTCTTTGATGTGAAGTCGACCCGGTCAAACGACTACTACCTCACGATCACCGAAAGCAAGAAGAGGTATAACCAGAATGACGACGGGTTTACGTATGAAAAGCACAAGATTTTCCTCTACAAGGAGGATTTCAACAAGTTCATGGATGCGCTGAGCCATACCGTGAATCACGTGAAGAACGAATTGATGCCCGGGGTGGATTTCACCCAATTTGACCAGGTGCGCGAAGAGCGTGAAGAGGTGGCGGAAGCAAAATCCGCCGGCGTCGATAGCGAATTGAAATGGGATTAATTACCTTTACCTACCTATTCCTAAACCGAAAACCCTGTCGCAGCTAAACTTGCGGCAGGGTTTTTACTTTGTGCCCGGGCCCAATCAATCCGCAGGAGCGTTTATCCCTTATATTTGCGGACTTTTTTACGGTGAACAAGCCGTAGAGCTGAAACTATGGGACTTAAATGTGGTATCGTCGGACTGCCAAACGTAGGTAAGTCCACGCTCTTTAATGCACTTTCAAATAACAAAGCCGAAGCGGCCAACTTTCCCTTCTGCACGATCGAACCCAACGTGGGGGTTATCTCGGTGCCGGATGAGCGCCTGAACATTCTGTCGGGATTGGTCAACCCGCAGAAGGTTATACCCACTTCCTTTGAATTTGTCGACATCGCCGGCCTGGTGAAGGGGGCATCCAAAGGGGAGGGGTTAGGCAACCAGTTCCTCGCCAACATCCGCGAGGTGGACGCCATAGCACATGTCATCCGTTGCTTTGAAAACGACAACATCATCCACGTGGATGGACGCATCAATCCCGTGGCCGATAAGGAGATCATCGATACGGAACTTCAGCTCAAGGACCTTGAATCCGTAGAAAAGAAGATTGCCAAAGTGGAGCGTGCGGCCAAGAGCGGCGATGCCAAGTCCAAGAAAGAGCTGGCCGTGCTCCAGCTGTTCTCTGAGGCGCTGTCAGCCGGCAAGAACGCCCGGAGTGTTAAAACCGATGCCGAAGACCGGAAGGCTATTGAAGACCTTCAGTTGTTGACCGACAAGCCGGTCATTTATGTCACGAACGTGGATGAGGCGTCCATCCATACGGGCAACAGGTTCGTGGATGCCATCCGCGACCTGGTCAAGGATGAAGGGGCTGAGGTGGTCGTGGTTTGTGCCGCCATCGAGGCGCAGATCGCCGAACTGGAAAGTGTGGAGGATCGTGACGCCTTTTTAAAGGAGTACGGTCTGAAAGAGTCGGGCCTTAATAAGCTGATCCACGCGGCGTATCACCTGCTTGACCTGATCACCTACTTCACCGCTGGGGAGAAGGAGGTAAGGGCTTGGACGATTCATAAGGGTTGGAAGGCCCCGCAGGCTGCCGGGGTGATACACACAGACTTTGAAAAGGGCTTTATCCGGGCCGAGGTGATCAAGATCCCCGACTACCAGAAATACAAGACGGAGGCCGCTATCCGTGAGGCGGGAAAGTTGGCCGTGGAAGGCAAGGACTATGTGGTAGAGGATGGAGATGTCATGCATTTTCGCTTTAACGTCTAGTTTTACTCGATTCTATAACTAGCTCATTTTCAAAATATTACTTGTAATTCGAAATAATCCTATAGAGGTAATCTTGGGAGTGTCTGATTTTTAGTACTTTAGCTATCCGCAGTTCAGATTTTTTGCGGTGTTGGCAGATTTTTTCCCAGTAAGACCAAAATCCAAGTGAGGGTACGGATTGTCTTCTCATTAAGAAACAAGGGTGGATATGTTCCATTTCACCATCAATTCCTGTTGGCTCAGACGGTCAAGGGGATGATTGTGGCGGGCAAGGATCCCAAATTCCAGCAGTTCACCCATTACAACTTTTCCGGTCTCAAGGGCCAGACCAAGATCAGCCGCAAGGGGCTCCATTTCTATTCATCGCGTGTTACCCTGGTCTTTTCCACGGCCGACAAGCAGTTCCTGGACTACTTCCTGAAGGTGCTTTTCGAGCACAAGGAAATCATGATTGGTATGCTGCAGCTCTCGCCCGAATTGGTCGAACACGAGGAACCCGTTTCGGTTTCCGACCAGGTCAAGTACCTCTGCATCTCGCCAATCGTCCTGCTGCCGGCGGCGTTTAACGACGAGTCGGCCAAACGGTTTATCAACCCGGAGACGGACGAGTTTTCAGACCTGCTTTACGATGCCACCATCCAGCAGATGCAGCAGTCGGGGCGGTTCACCCCGCAGCAGTTGACCGACGTGTATAAGTTCCAGTTAGTGCCCGACAAGGATTACCTGAACCGCATTCAAAGCACGCACAAAAAGTTCGCCCGTATCTACCCGTTATACGATGCGGACATCAAGTATGAGGTCAGGGGCTACACCTTCCCCTTTACGCTTTTTGCCTCCCCGGTCGTTCAGCAGTTTGTTTACGAGCACGGTATCGGCCACTTCACCCACAAGGGCTTCGGAATGCTCGACATGGCGCATAATGATTCCATCCGCAAGAACGCGGACCTGGAAGTGGTGTACGCCTAACCTTACCTCGGATTCACCGGAATAGTAAAGTAGCCTACCAGCAAGTCGGCATTGGGTTGAAAAGGCCTGTAGTAGACCAGCACTTCGTATATGTTTTCAGTTTGGAAGTGGTTGCCTTCAAGGTAGTTTCCATTGACGGTTTGAGAGGGGGTTACCCAGTACTGGTAATCATAGAATCCCTGCTTGAGGAAGAGGGTTGCGGTATACAATCCGTTATTCCAGGTCATCTTGTTCTCTTCATTCTGTCTCCAGCTGTTGAAGTTGCCAATGACAAATACATCCTCCTTCAGCTTAGATGAACGGAGTGTGAAATTCACATTCAGGTAATTACAGCTTATCCACGGTTCCTGGCGCGTGTCCAGGTTCTCAATGAGGTAGGCGCCATTCTTGTCGGGAAACTGGGTATAAGCCAGACCCGTGCGCGGCGCATCCTGAACCACGAATAATTCCGGGGGCTTTTTGGTGCGGTCAATACGCTGGGTATTGATACCTGGTGAATTCAACGACCGGAAGTCCACAAACCGGAATTCATTCCCGGCTGAAAAGGTGTTGTTCATGTCAAAGAAGCGGTACTCCAGCTGTTTGATGTCCTCCCGGATGAAACTGGGCTGCACATTCATCCGCGCGTTATCCCACCGAAGGTTCTGACGAATGGTAAGGTGAACGGACGTGGAGGGGTTGAGTACTTCCATTCGCGCATAGCTCACCATGAAGTTGAGGGCCTGGTTGGTGCTCTTCAGGTTGCCCAGCCCCGCCATATTGTCCTCCTGCGCCAGCATCATCAGGTTCTGATAGATCATAATGCGCCGGCTCAGCACCAGGTCGCTCTTGTCGCCGTCCCGATAAACGATGAGCAGGTAATTCCCGGGGAGTTTCACAGCAGGTACCGCGAAGCGATAGTGCACGTACGGGGTGTAGGTGTTCATCGAGTACGTGTAGTCGTTGATGGGAAACTCGTTGTAATCGCGCATAATATCGAGGTCGCGCAAGGTGGACTTGGTCCAGTCGAAGTTGCAGTGGATCAGGCGGGCGTAATAGTTATTGCGATCATCCTGGAGGTCATCGAACTCAAGCACGATGTTCTGCGCATCCAGTTTGGCCACGGCGGCGGGCACACCAGGCCCCGGGCTGAGGGAATAGCACAGGACCGTGCGTATTTGCGGCTCATACTCTGCATCCTCCATTTTCAATTCCTTCTGGCCGAAGGCCGTGGCGCCCGACGCCACCATGAGTACGAATAGCGCGACCCAGCCGGTTACAGCACCGCGCGTCGTCCCATATAGGGGAAAGGCTTTAATCGGATGGAAATTCATACCACTTTTTCAAAGCGCCGCATTGCACGGGTTATTGACGCCATTCTCTTTGTCTGCGGCCTGCTGTTCCTGAGCACGCTCCTTGAGTTTATCAGGCTTTAGCCTGCAGGTCTTCGATTTCGTCGACCAGTTCCTCCCAGCGGTGGTTCCGGGCGTCCATTTCGCGGGTCACCGACTCGAGTTGAGCCTGGCATTTCTGTAGGGTGTCCACTGAACTGTATGTTTCCGGCTTTGCCAATTCGGCCTCCAGGTTGGATTTGCTGGCTTCCAGCTTTTCGATCTGCTCCTCGAGTGTTTTGAGTTCCTGGTTGAGTTTCTTCAGCGTGGTTTCAGCCGAAGGTTCATTCTTTTGCGCTGGCTCTTTCCTGGCTTTCTCTTCCTTGATTTTCACAGGTGGGGGAAGATGCTGCGGGTTGTGCCGCACCCAGTAGTCGTATTCTTCGTAGGTGCCCGGGTACTCCTTGATTTCGTGATTTTCGATGTACCAAATCTTGTTGGCTATCTGGCTGATGAAATATCGGTTGTGCGAAACCACCACGAAGCTGCCTTGATACTGTTGCAGGGCCTGGATGAGAATGTTCTCGGAAATAAAGTCCAGGTGGTTGGTGGGTTCGTCAAGGAGGAGGAAGTTGGCTTCGGAGATCAGCGTCTTGGCCAGCGCCACCCTCGACTTCTCGCCGCCGGAGAGTACCTTGATTTTTTTGAATTGATCTTCGTCCGAGAACAGGAAGCATCCCAGGATGCCGCGCAGTTCCTGCTCCAGTTTGCCGCTGCCGGCCTGCTTGAGTTCATCCAGGATCTCGTTCTCCACATTTAAGGCTTCAAGCTGGTGCTGGGCGTAGAATCCCTGTATGACGTTATAGCCCATCACCCGCTCACCTTGAATCGGTTCAGACCCCGACAGGATGCGCAGGAGCGTAGACTTACCCCGTCCATTGGCGCCGATTAGCGCAATCTTGTCGCCACGCTCAATGGCCGCGTTGGCATGCGTAAGGATCTCGATGGGGCCATAGGACTTGGATACATCGCGCAAGGTGACGACGTGGCGGCCGGAGGGCTGCTTGAATTTGAACTTGAAATTCACATACGCCATATCGTCGATAACCTCGTCGATCAGGTCCATTCGGCCGAGTGCCTTCTCCTTTGACTTCACCTGCCGCGCCTTGCTGGCTTTGGCCTTAAAACGTTCAATAAACCGTTCCGCCTGGCGAATTTTGGCCTGCTGGTTCTCGTAAGCATTTTGCTGTATGGTCTCCCGCAGTTCTTTCTCCCTCAGGTAGAAGCTGTAGTTGCCTTCGTAGGTGACTAGTTGTTGCTGCGTAACATCCACCGTTTTGGTGACCACGTTGTCGATGAATTGCCTGTCGTGGGACACGACAATGACGGCGCCTTCATAATTGCGTAAGTAGTTTTCCACCCACTCGATGGAGGGAAGGTCCAGGTGGTTGGTGGGCTCGTCGAGCATGAGCAGGGAAGGCTTCTCGAGGAGCAGTTTGGCGAGCATCACCCGCATGCGCCAGCCGCCGGAGAACTCCTTGAGCGGACGGTGGAGGTCGGTCGTGGAAAAGCCTATCCCTTCCAGCACTTCCTCGGCTTTGGCCTGCATAGTGTAGCCGTCGAGCTGTTCAAACTTCTCCTGCAGGCGTGTGAGTTTGTGGACCAGGTCATCGGAGTATTCGGTTTCCAGCTGGTGCAGGATCTTCTCGATCTGCCGCTGTGTATCCACGGCGTCTTTGAATGCCTCCATGGCCACGGTGAGGATGGCGTCCTCGCTTTGAAAGGAGAGGAGGTCCTGGTTGAGGAACCCAATGGTGCAGTCTTTGGCTTTGCTGATCGACCCCTCGTCGAGCCGCATTTCACCGTTGATCAGCTTCAGCAGGGTCGATTTGCCCCGGCCGTTAAGACCGATGAGGCCGATTTTGTCGTCGGGCTTAATGAACATGGAGGCGTTCAGGTAAAGGGCCCTGCCGCCGATGTAATAGGAGATGTTAGAGATCGAAATCATGAAGTTCTTGCACGGGTTTCAAAAAAATGTCCCAAAGATACGATTTCCTGCTGCAAAGGACGGGCTTGCCCCTGATCTTGCGCGGAGGATCCTGTATCTTGTCACTCATTTTTCAAGCCAAACTTATCCCATGAAAACTGCACGTTTCCTGCCCCTGCTGATTATCAGTGCCCTTTGCTGCAACACTGCTCCCAAAGACAATTCAATTGCGGCGGATGGTGATGGGGGCGTGGCAGCCATCACCGATGCCAGCACCAAACTTCCGCTCAACACCATTAAGTTGCCTGCCGGATTTTCCATCGCCGTCTATGCAGAAGTTGAAAATGCCCGCTCCCTGGCGTTGAGCCCAAGCGGTACGCTGTTTGTTGGCAACCGGGATGAGGATAAGGTTTACGCAATCCGCGATACCGACGGTGATAAGGTAGCCGACAAGAAATGGGTGATTGCTTCGGGGCTGAATATGCCCAACGGCGTGGCGTTCAGAGATGGCGCGCTGTATGTGGCAGAGAACAGTGTAATCTCAAGGTGGGACAACATCGAATCAAAGCTGGGGAACCCTGGCAAACCGACCGTGATCTATGACAAGTATCCCACCGAAGCACATCATGGATGGAAGTACATTGCCTTTGGCCCTGACGGAAAGCTCTACATCCCGGTTGGTGCGCCATGCAATATCTGCGAATCAAAGGACCCGATCTACGCCAGCATCACCCGGATGAATCCCGATGGCTCAGGCCTGGAAGTATTCGCCAGTGGCGTTCGCAACACGGTAGGTTTCACCTGGCATCCCGAGACCAAAGAGATTTGGTTTACAGATAACAACCGCGACAGCATGGGTGACGATCTGCCTCCCTGCGAGCTCAACACCGCGCCAAAGGCGGGCATGCACTTTGGCTACCCGTATTGCCATGCAGGCACGATCAAAGACCCTGAATTTGGAAGCAAGCGTCCCTGCGCTGACTTTACACCTCCAGCCAAAGCACTGGGCGCCCATGTCGCACCCTTGGGTCTTAAGTTCTACACGGGCAAGATGTTCCCAGAAGCCTATCGCGGTCACCTGTTTGTAGCCGAACACGGCTCATGGGACAGGAGCAAGAAAGTTGGGTTCAAGGTGAGCCTGGTGAAAGTGGAGAACAGCAAAGTAACCGCGTACGAGCCTTTCATAACGGGTTGGCTGGATGAGGCCACGCAGAAAGCCTGGGGCCGCCCGGTTGACGTATTGTTGCTGGAGGATGGCTCCATGCTCATCAGCGACGACAGGGCCGGTGTGATCTACCGGGTTACGTACAAGGGGTAGGTTAGAAGTCTTCGGCGATTGCGTCGATCTTCTTGCCCTTGTCGATTTGCAT
>JAYRNL010000094.1:0-7710 GCA_041912235.1 Cyclobacteriaceae bacterium | reverse complement strand
CGGCTATCGCCGGGGTTTGGAGTTGGATTGGCGGAGAGGGCGGGATTCGAACCCGCGATACCCTTTCGAGTATACACACTTTCCAGGCGTGCTCCTTCAACCACTCGGACACCTCTCCGGAAAAGGCCACAAAGAAATGTATAAAATCAGCGAAAACCAATTCAGGGCGTCATCTCCCCTGCCATCGGCTCGGATATTCTCCGGCGGGTCTCTTCAACGCCGAACTCACCCAATAACAACATCAACTTGGTCACGGCAGCTTCGATCGTCATGTCAGCGCCACCAATCACGCCAGCTTCTTTCAACCCACGGCTCGTCTCATATTTTCCTTGCACCACCCGGCCACCCGGGCATTGAGAGATGTTAAGCACAACACATCCCCGGGCAACCGCTTCCCTCAGCAAGTCGATGAACCATGGCTCGGTCGTTGCATTGCCCGATCCAAACGTTTCCAGGATGAGCCCGTTAAGCGAGGGGTTTCGTATCACAGGGCTTATCGCAGCTTCGGTCATCCCCGGAAAAAGTTTCAGGATGGTGATCTGCGGATCAAATTTTCGAAGCACCGTAAGGGGGCCAGGGCCTGGAGACCGGATCGCTGCCTTATTATAGTCAATGACCACACCGGCCTTTGCCAGCGGAGGATAATTCTCTGATTGGAACGCATCGAAATGCATGCTCTCGACCTTCTTTGAACGCGATCCCCGGATCAACTCAAAATCAAAATATACACACACCTCCGGCACCACCGCCTTCCCATCCTGGTACTCGCTTGCAATTTCAAGGGCCGTGATGAGATTCTCGCGCGCATCGGAGCGTGACTCGCTGATCGGCAACTGCGCACCCGTGAATACCACGGGTTTGGAAAGGTTGCGCAACATGAAAGAAAGAGCCGACGCGGTATAGGCCATGGTATCGGTGCCGTGGAGAACCACGAATCCATCCTGATCAGGGTAATGTTTCTCAATGATGTCACCAATCACCTGCCAGTGTCCCGGGCGGATATCCGATGAATCAACCGGATGCTCAAAGGCAATGACCGTCAACTGCAACATCAGGTTGCGAAGTGCCGGCAGGTGTTCCAGGATGAGACTGAAGTCAAAGGGCTGAAGCACCCCGGCTGGGTTGCGCACCATGCCGAATGTGCCCCCAGTGTAGATGATCATCACGCGGGCCCGGGGCGGGGATGGCAAAGCCGTGTCGATGGTGAGGGTTTTATACTTCATTTCCGGAAAGCTACATTCAGATTAGTTATCCCGAAATGTCCGGTCACCAAAAACTGCGGCCGCATTACGGGTGGTTGCCTCCGCCAGTGCTTCAACCGAAATGCCCAGGAAGGCAGCAACCTTTTCTGCAATTAAGGCAAGATAAGCAGGCTCATTGCGCTTTCCTCGATAGGGGACGGGAGCCAGGTATGGACTGTCTGTTTCCAACACGATGCGTCCCACGGGAACATCGGGCAATACGCTGTCCAGTCCTCCATTTTTGAAGGTGGACACACCGCCAACGCCGATGTAGAAGCCAAGCTCAACAATTCGCGCAGCTTGCTTTTCATTCCCCGTGAAGCAGTGGAAAATTCCGGTTAACTCACCACCCGCAAGAGGCCCCAGCAATTCAAGAGTTTCATCGATTGATTCCCGGCAATGAATGACCATGGGAAGCCCATACTGTTTTGCCCAATTGGCCTGGATCACAAATGCCTCTTTCTGTTGATCCCAGAACGTCTTGTCCCAGTACAGATCAGTACCCATCTCGCCAATAGCTGCAAAAGGTCTCTTGTTCAACCACTCCTCCATTACATAGAGATCCTTTTCAAAGCCGCGCTTCACAGAACACGGATGAAGCCCCATCATGGCTGCGCACAACGCCGGATGATGCAGTTCGAGATTCATCATGTCATCGATAGAAGCCAGGTCGATGTTGGGCATGTAGATTTTGGACAGCCCGGCGGCGCTGGCGCGGAGGAGCATCTCATCGCGGTCAGCCGCAAATTCCTTGACATAGATATGGGCGTGGGTGTCCGTCAGCGTCATAGCGGGAGGTATTTGAGAAATACCAGGAGCCCGATCACGAGCGCGCAAAGCGAAGCGGCCAACACCCCACCGGCGGCGATGTCCTTAACCTTCCCGGCAAGGGGATGTTGATCAGGATGGAGCAAATCCGTCAATGCCTCAATGGCGGTGTTTAGAAGTTCTGCCGACAACACAAGGCCAATCGCGAACGCAACCAAATCCCATTCAGTCGTTGTGATCTCAAAATAGATTCCGGCAACCACCACAAGCAATGACACCGCCACGTGAATCTTCAGGTTGCGCTGTTCCACGATGGCCGTGCGAATTCCCTTTACGGCAACGACAAAGCTTTGCAAGAAAGGGTTCATGACAACAAGGTGGTTATTTCTTTCTTCAACAAATCCATGGGCGAGGTTAAGGAACCAAGACCTGCATACCGATCAATCTCCTTTCGGACCTTATCGAGGACAAAGTTCTTCTGATCGCAGCAAAATGCAATGCCTTTCTGCTCCAGATACCGGGCCAGCAGCATCTGCTCCGGTTGACCCGGGGTGGGAATGAAGGCAGCCTTTTTCCCCAGCCTGATGAGATCCATGATCGTGCTGTAACCACTTCGGGCAACCACCCACCTTGCACCCGCGATTTGGCGTTCAAGTATTTCCGTGTCAAGGTGGCTTACCACCTCCAGGTTGCCGGTAACCGCGTGGTCAGCGCGAAAAGGCTGACCGGCAACCAGCAGAATTCTTCCTTTAAATCCGGAGGCCTGGCCCCGAATAATATTTTCAAATATCGACCGCTGCGGCTCAGGCCCCGAAAGCAGGACGAGCAAGTCAGCAGAGGCGGGGCTGGCCGGTGATGATTGAAACCGGGATAGCCAGCCGATATAGGTGAAGGAACTCGTCCTGTCCATGAAGAAATCCGTCAATCCGCTCCCGTGGGCATCCGGTACCCATACCTTGTTGTACCTATTTATATATAGGTGTAGTTGCCGGTTGACCACAGGCTCGAGGATGCTCCAGCCGCCAGGCATTCTTACCCTAAGCTGATGGGTGATGAACACGGAACAAGCCTGTTCGGAATAGCAACCATACCGATTATCTGATATCACCACGTCCAAACGCAGGTTCCTGACAAGTGCTTCCACTTCTTCCCGTTCCAGGCGGATCGTGTGCAGAAACTTCGGCATCTGCGCGGCGAGCGTGGCCACCATACCGCCCCGGCGTTGGTACCTGGGCCTATAGCCGGGAAGCTCATGGTACGACAAGCCAGGGAATTCGCGCCTGAGGAGAAGACCGGCATCACCGGAGGAAGCAAGGAAGACTTCGGCTCCCTGATGCTGCAGTTCCCTGACTACTGGAATGCAGCGGGTCGCATGCCCCAGGCCCCAGTCGAGTGCGCAAACAAGGACCCTTTTCACGGAAGGGTTTTGAATGAATATCCCAGCGACTTAAAGTGATTCAGAAATCGGGGCAGCACATACTGCAGATTCCTTTCCGCCTTCAGGCTGTCGTGAAAGACGACGATTGAGCCCGGACGTGTTGCCGCGAGCGATCCGCGGAGACAATCTTCCGGCGCCAGACTTTGCGCATAGTCGTTCGTCAGCACATCCCACATGACAATGCGGTAGTTCGAGGACAGTCGTGCGATCTGCCGCCGGGTAATTCGTCCGTAGGGTGGTCGGAACAAATTGCCTGTGGTTGGACCATGCAGCAGCATCTCCTGCCTGCACTTCTCCGTGTTGGCCACAAAGTCGTCCACACCGGCTTTCCAACCGCTAAGGTGATTGAAGGTGTGATTACCGACAGTGTGTCCTTCCGACAAAAGATGCCGGTAGACATCCGGATGCTTGCGGATGTTATCTCCTATACAAAAGAACGTGCCCTTCGCCTTGACCCGGGCCAGCTCGGACAGGACAAAGTCGGTGGGCCCCGGCATCGGGCCGTCATCGAAGGTGAGGTAAATCTCGGGTTGATCAGGCGTCAGTCGCCAGATCAGGCTGGGATACAACCAGGGAAGAAAGAACGGATTGCGAAAAAAGTATCCGGCAGGCATGGAAGGAGTCAAAAATACAAAAGCCCGGGTGGAAATCAGCCGACGCGACAGCTGAGCATCGTGATGTCGTCACGGTAGCTGTTCTTGCCCTTGAAGCCATCCAGGCCGACGATGATATCCTGGTGAATGGTCTTCAGGTCTTTGTTATAGTTGCGGGAGAAATAATCGATAAGCGACTGTTGACCGTATTCGACCCCGTTTTCGTTGACGGTTTCGGTGAGCCCGTCGGTATAACAAAAGAGTAAAAAGTCGTCGAGGTCCGTGATAAATCCTTCCTGGAGCGAGGGTAAAGGGTGCATGGCGCCCAGAACCGTACTCCCCTCTTCGAGCAGCCGAATGCCGTTCTTCTTGTCCCAAAGAATCGGAGGGTTGTGGCCGGCGTTCACATAGACTAACGTCTTCAGGTTGATATCATAAATGCCAGCAAAGAAAGTAATGAACTTTTCACCTTTGGCATTTTCGAGTACCTGGTAGTTGAGTGCTTCCACGATTTCCGTGAGGTTGGGCATTTGTCTCAACAGCGTCCGCAGGGAAGCCTGAAAGTTGGACATCATCAATGCCGCCGGGATACCTTTCCCGCTCACGTCAGCCACGCACAGCAGGAACTGGGTTTTATTGATTGGTATATAGTCGTAATAGTCTCCGCCCACGAGGTCGTGAGGCAGGTAACTCGCCTCAAGCCTCAGCCGGTCGGTGTTGGGCAACTTCTCGGGGAAGAGAAATTGCTGTACGTCGCTGGCGATTTCCAGTTCTTTGCGAAGGGCTTCCTGTTCCAATTGCTTCCGGGCCAACTTCTTGTTTTCAATGGCTACGATGATGATGTTGCTCAGTGCCTGGATGAACTTGATGCTGTCCTGCGCATTGGTATCGAGGCCCCCGATGAAGACCACCGCCAGCGTCTCATTCTCATGGGCCACCGGGATGACAATGTCGAATTCATGAAACTCGCATTCTTCCTCAAACTCCGTCATCTGGTGAACCCTGCGGATGAGGTGGAAACGTCCATCCAGCTGCAGCTTCTGGAAATTGGTCTTCGTGCCAAAATTGGCCTGACAGTTCCAACGCTCATCGAACACATAGAGCGCCAGTTTCCTGATGTTCAGGTTGGAGCGAAGGGTAAAGTGAAAGATCTTATAAAGGGAAGATTCAGGAACGTTGGAGTTAATGGCCTGCGTGATTTCCAGCAGCGCATTGAGTTCCAGTTCTTTGCGATCCAGTCGTTCCTTGATTTCCAGCTCGGTCATATATTCCTCAACGTCAAAGTTAGAAGAAAATTACCCTTGGCGGTATCGACGACCCTTCCATGGATAGGGTAAGAAAGTCGATCCTAAGCCGATAACAAGAACATATACCGGATAGAACAATTGCATGAGCAAAAACGACCATCCATTGAACTTCCGTTCGAGGAAGCGCGACATCCAGGCTAGAAGCACGCCCTCGAGAAAGATCTTCAGCGCCACCAGCACCAGGGTAGCGTTGGGCCTGTCCAGGTTATTGACCAGGAGTATGAGAAACGAAATCTGCGCAAAGAGAACAAAGGCTGCCATGCCGCGGGCAACCGGATCCGAATTGTGTCGCCACTTTCCCGCCCAGCGCATGCGCTGATATACAAACGACCGTAGATCAGGCTGCGGTAAGGTAGTCACCGCGGCCTCGTAATAATTCAGGTATCGGATCCCATCAGGATACCTCTGGTAAATCTTCCGAAGGAGGAACTCATCGTCACCAGAAGCCACGGCGAGGTTATCCTCATAGCCGCCAACTTCATTAAAAGTCTTTTTGCGGAAGGCCAGGTTGGCGCCGTTGGCCATTACCGGGTGGCCCAACCCCAGCGTAGCGGCTGTTGTTCCGGCTACGCTTACAAACTCGAGCACCTGGAGTTGCCCGAAAAAAGTACCGTCGTCGGACAGCTTTACCGGGCCGAGCAGCAATTTGGTTCTCTCCTCCTCAAAGAAACTGGCCACGCACGTAAGCCAGTTTTTGGAAAGCCTGCAATCGGCATCGGTGGTTGCAATGACTTCAAACCTGGACTCAGAAATGCCCAACCTGAGAGCAGGCTTCTTGCCCTGGAGTTCAGCGGGCAATTCCAGCAGCCGGATATTTTTGCGGTCTCCGATCATTTGACGGACCACTTCCCGGGAGTTGTCCTCTGAATGATCATCGACGAGAATAACCTCAAAGCGATCGGCGGGGAAGGCTGAACTCGACAAATCCCGCACCAGGCTATCCAGGTTAGAGGCCTCATTTCGGAAGGCAACGATCACAGAGACTCCCGGCGGGTTGGCCGTCCGGGGTGGCATAGGCAGACGACGGATACGCACCCAGCCAGTCAATAGAACCACCAGCATGCACAAGTAGGCAGTCAATATCAGGCTGATCGCGATAGTCATTGGCCGGTTTGTAGCTACTTTTGGAAAGTGAACAAAGTCCTCAAGAAAGTTACGAATTCAATCGCACGTCAACCATCCCCAATGGAGCGGATCATCCTTGGTCTTGACCCGGGCACGAACGTGATGGGTTATGGCGTCATTCTCGTACAAGGGCAAAGGCTCAAACTGCTTCAATTCGGCGTGATTCAGCTTTCCAAACTTGATTCGCACGAGTTACGATTGAAGAAGATTTTTGACCGGGTCCTTGGTCTGGTGGACGAGTTCTCTCCTGACGAGGTGGCCCTGGAAGCTCCCTTCTATGGAAAGAATGTGCAGTCGATGCTCAAACTGGGACGAGCCCAGGGAGTGGCCATGTCAGCGGCCTTGCACCGCGGTATTCCCATTGTCGAATATGCACCCAAAAAAGTGAAGCAATCGGTCACCGGTAACGGCAACGCTTCGAAAGAGCAAGTAGCGAAAATGCTGATGCAGATTTTTTCATTCAAGGAACTTCCGAAGTTACTGGATGCCAGTGACGCCCTGGCCGTTGCGGTATGTCATCACTACCAGCAGGGTAAGGTAAAGACTTCTGCGAAATCGTGGGGCAGCTTTCTGAAAGAACATCCCGAACGCGTGAAGCGATCGTAAGCTTTCGGAACAGTCACTTCTTCACCAGTTCGAAGATTGCAAATCCCATACGACACCCGCAATTCGCGGTGATCTGTTCCTCCGTAAGCTGGATTTCTTCGTGAAGGCGGCCGCCGTCGTCAACAAAGGAAAAACGTACAAGAGTAAACCGGGGTTGGAGTTGATCCATCAGGTAGCGAAGGCTGAACACGCGATGGGCATTAAATTCTATCCGCTGGGGTCCGATGGGAACCGATAAATAAAGCCTACCGCCGGGCTTAAGCATCCGGTGCATGCTGTAAAGACCCTTCTTGTCGCCATCGATATCGATTGGATCCCCATAACGTCCAAGCCCAAAGTGCTCCAGCACATTGAGTGATGACAGGGAGTCGGTATAGCCGGTGAATGATTCAGGCAGGTTCATGAAATCCGCCGTAACAAAACGGATGTTCTTCACGACTTCACTTTGTGGGCGTATATCAAACACTTCAATTTCCCGGTAGGAAGCCACATGCGCTACAAATCCGTCGACACGTGAGCCGACATCCACGTGCTTCACCGGCTTGTTCTCAAAAACACGCCGTGCGGTAACGAGATCTTCATGGAAGTAATGACTGGTCAGATCGCCATTGGACTCAAACCGTTCGCGCAGT